>NZ_JBSFLZ010000143.1:0-16815 GCF_053599315.1 Saccharopolyspora sp. NPDC000995 | reverse complement strand
ATCCATGGCGGCTGCTCGCCTTTCCTCACGTGTCCATGATCGACGATCAAGGAACCTCAGGCACTGCAAGTGATCAATTTGTTAGGAACTCTAAGGAATTACCTCAGAATCCCGCTTCGTGGAGCACCCGGCGCGACGCTGTCGCAGCATGCGGTGCCGTTTCAACGGGATCACGCGCGCACAGCGCGTACCTCCGGCCCGACATCAACCCGTGCGCCGCTCGGAAGCGACCGAAGTAGCGGAACAACCTCAAGCTGCCCTGCCCCCGGCAGGAGCCGGTCGTGTGCTGCCGCGTGCCACAGATCTGGCTCCGGCCTGGCCATGCCGTCATTCAACTGCACGGCGAACAGTCGATCGGCCGGAATCGCCGCCAACTGCTCCACCAACGAACCACTGCGCATGAAGTGCCACAGAATTCCAGCGCCAGGGCTATGCCGTACGTGGCGGCCTCATCGCATGCCGTGGAAAAACCCTCGACGACCGCCGCGAGCCCTCGTGTCTGCTCAGCGAAATGGACGGACCTTTCTGCGCGCTCGCGACGATCACTACTCCTGCTGAGGCGTCGTGGCGCTGGCCGGCATGGCCACTACAGCCGCTCGATGATCGTGACGTTGGCGGTGCCGCCGCCTTCGCACATGGTCTGCAGGCCGTACCGGCCGCCGGTGCGCTCCAGTTCCGCCAGCAGGGTCGTCATCAGCCTGGCGCCGGTCGCGCCCAGCGGGTGCCCGAGTGCGATCGCACCCCCGTTGACGTTGACCCGCGCCGGGTCGGCCCCCGTCTCGGCCAGCCAGGCGAGGACAACACTCGCGAAGGCCTCGTTCATCTCGAACAGGTCGATGTCGCTGAGCGCCAGGCCGGCGCGATCGAGCGCGTACGCGGTCGCGGGAATCGGTGCGGTGAGCATGTAGATCGGATTCGCTCCCCGGACGGACATGTGGTGCACGCGAGCCCGCGGTGTGAGCCCGTGCTCGGCGACGGCACGGCTGGAGGCGACCAGCACGGCCGCCGAACCGTCCGAGATCTGGCTGGCCACCGCCGCGGTGAGCCTGCCTCCCTCGGACAGCGGTTTGAGCTTCGCCATCTTCTCGGCGGTGGTGTCGCGCCGGGGCCCCTCGTCGATATCGATGTCGGCGATCGGCAGGATCTGCCCGGCGAACCGGCCCTCGTCGATCGCACGAACCGCCCGCCGATGGCTCTGCACCCCGTAGGCTTCCATCGCCTCGCGCGTGATCCCCCACTTCTGTGCGATGAGCTCGGACCCGTGGAACTGGGTCACCGGCTGGTCGCCATAGCGGTCGCGCCATCCCTGCGAGCCGGAGAACGGGTTCTCGAAGCCGAGCTTCTGCCCCGCCTTGCGCGAGGTTCCCATCGGGATGGCGCTCATGTTCTGCACCCCGCCGGCGATCACGAGGTCGGCTGCGCCCGCCTGAACCGCCTGGGCGGCGAAATGCAGGGCTTGCTGCGAAGAGCCGCATTGCCGGTCGACTGTCGTTCCTGGCACGCCTTCCGGCAGTCCCGCAGCGAGCCAGGCCGTCCGAGCGATGTTCCCGCCCTGTCCTCCAACGGTCTCAAGGCAGCCGAAGATCACGTCCTCGACCGCGGCCGGATCGACGTCCACCCGGTCGACGAGTCCACGTAGGACGTGAGCTCCCAGGTCGGCCGGATGGATATGCGCGAGCCCGCCATCCCTCTTGCCGACGGGCGTGCGGACAGCATCGACGATGTACGCCTCGGCCATGATCTTCTCCAGTGTGTTCGTCTTCGGTGTGATGCAGGAGCACCCGATGATGGTGCGCTCGTCGGCCGCGGCTGTGTCAGGAAACGAGTTCCGCCAAGGAATCGAGCGCCCGCAAGGTCGTGATGTTGTCCGTGGTGGGGAGCCAGAACACGACCCGCTCGACACCCATCGCC
Source organism: Saccharopolyspora sp. NPDC000995 (assembly GCF_053599315.1). Classification (NCBI taxonomy): domain Bacteria; kingdom Bacillati; phylum Actinomycetota; class Actinomycetes; order Pseudonocardiales; family Pseudonocardiaceae; genus Saccharopolyspora; species Saccharopolyspora sp. NPDC000995. The sequence continues at coordinate 14,904 of NZ_JBSFLZ010000143.1, read as the reverse complement.
TCGTAACGCGCGAGGGCGGCGCGGTGCGGGCACGGGTTGAACAACGTGACCGGAACGCGATCACGGCCGTGCGCAGCGGCCAGTTCCTGAAGCTCCCGAATGCGCCGAGCGAAGTCGGACTCGAAATCCTCTACATGGCCGGAAACGCGGTCGGTTACCTGATCGGTTCCCTCCCGGAAGGGAATCCAGCCGTCGGCGTAGGCAACGACCCTCTTCAGCACCCGCGCGCCGGATCCGCCCAGCAGCACCGGGGGCCGTGGGCGCTGCACCGGCTTCGGCCAGGACCACAGTGGCGCGAACCGAACCAGTTCACCGCGGTAGGCGGCTTCGTCCTCGGTCCAGATCGCGGACATGGCCTCGATGCGTTCGCGAAGCAGGGTGAATCGACGCGAGGGGTTGGTGCCGTGGTTGTGCATCTCCTCCTCGTTCCATCCCGCGCCCACGCCGAAAAGGACTCTTCCGCCGGAAAGCCGGTCGATGGTGGCGATCTGCTTGGCCAGAATGATCGGGTCTCGCTGGGCGACGAGACATACCGCAGTCCCGATCCGAACGTGTTTGGTCGCCGCGGCCACGGCACCAAGAACAACCAGCGGATCCATCACCGTCCGGTAGTACTCGGGGACATCTGCCCCGCTCGGCCATCCCGAGTCGCCTCCCACCGGAACGTGTGTGTGATCCGGAAAGAACACGGACTCGAAACCGCGTTCCTCGGCGGCGCCGGCGAACTCCACGGGGCTGATGGACTCACTGGAGGGGAAGAACTGCACGCCCGCCCTCACCGGACAGTCTCCCAGCGTTGCGGGCGGATACGGTCCGAGATCGCCATCGGCTCGTGCAGGTGGCTCGTCATATCGCCGAAGAGGTCATTGCCCACTCTGCGCTCGGTGAACCGCCACCGTCCTTCGATCTTGGCGAACCGGTCCAGGTAGTCGCCCGCCGTGATCGGTTGCAGCGGAAAACCGTCGGCGTGCTGCACGACCAGGATGTAGGAATGCGCCCGGGCCCGGTCGGGTCCGTCGTCCTCGACGATGAGATTGGTGGCGATGTGGTGGGTCCGCGGTGTGCCGTTGGCGTGGATCCGCACGTATCGTGCCCAGAGCTCCGAGACCGCGGCAGGATCGTGGTGGGCGACCAGGTCGGGGCCGACGTAGACGGCGGCGTCGGCGAACAGCGCGCCCATCTCTGCAAACCTCGCGTCGTCGAGGTAGTACGGGTACAGGTAGATCAGCTGCTCGATCTGGCGGTAGTCGTCGAAGCCCAGCACGCCGTCACCCCACCCTCACCAGGTGGCCCCAGCGCTCGCGGACTTCCCGGCGAAGGAGTTTGCCCTGTCCCCCGGAACCGTCGTTGGCATGGGGCAGTTCGTCTGCGACCACGACAAGATCGGGTCGTGATGCCTCCGGCAGCTTGTCCGTGAGCGCTGCTCGCACGGTGTCGGCGTCCAGCGAAACACCGGGCTCGGGCCGGACCACCAGCAAGATCTTCTGGTCGCTTGCGTCGGCGGGAACGCCAACCGCGGCCGCTTCAGCCACCCCGTCCACAGCCGAGGCGGCGTCCTCGACCTGGACGGGAAGGGTGAAGGTCCCACCACGCGGCATGGCGTCGGCGCGGCGGCCCAGCACGGACAGTCTGCCCTGCTCGTCGAGGACGCCGAGGTCGCCTCCGATGAACCAGCCGTCGCGGAGCGCGTCTGCCGTGGCTTCGAGCTGACGGTCGTAGCCGGCCATCACGTGGGGTCCGGCAAGTTGGATCTCGCCCACCTCACCCAAGATCCGACGCCCCTGGGCGTCGACCACACGCACGGCACCCCCGGTGCGTGCCCAACCGACGACGCCGTCCGGCACCAGGTCCCGGCGGGCGATCACGCTGTACGGTGCCTCGGTCTGGCCGTAGTACCCGTAGAGGGCAAGCCCCGGAAGTCGCTCCAGGATGCGCTGTTGCAGCGAGGGAAGCAGCGGCTCACCGCCAAGCATGGCCACCCGCAGGGAAGACAGGTCCACGCCTTGATGCGCGTTCCCGGACAACAGCCCGACGAAGAAGCTCGGGGTGACGCTGATGTGCGTGATCCGCTCACGCGGAACCGCCTCGAGGAACTGGTCGGGTCCGAAGCCCTCTTCCAGGACCAGCCGTGCACCGCCCGCGAGCGCGGGCGCCGCCACCGCGAGAAAGCCGATGCCCCAGATGATCGGTCCCGTGCCGACCACGGCATCCCGTCCGAGCGGGACGTCGAGCCACAGCTTCTCGGCAATCGCCAATGCACTGGCATGGGTATGCGTCACGGCCTTGGGCAATCCCGTCGTGCCCGAGGTGAAGAACAAGGCGAGAGGAGCGTCACCGCCCGGTCCCGGCTCGGGCTCGTCGGGTGAGGCGGATTCAGTCAGGGCGTCAAGGTCGATCGCGCCCGCGGCCGGGCCACCGATGCGGATCCAGTAACGCACCGCAGGCAAAGCGGGCCGCAGTTCGCCTACGAGATCGTCGAACTTCGCGTCATAGACGAAAGCGCTTGCCTGGAGGCGGTTCACGATCGGGGCGAATGTCTCGGGTGTCCAAAAAGGATTCAGCGCGGCAAGCACCGTACCCAGTTTGGCCTGCGCCAGGTAGATCTCGGCCACCGAGAGCGTGGAGTCGAGCAGGGTCGCCACCCGGTAACCCGAGTGGAGTCCAGCCGTCGCCAGTGCGTTCGCGCGACGATTGACCCGGTGGTTCAGCTCGGCGTAGCTGAAGCTTTCCCGGCCGGCGAATGTCACCGCTGTGTCATCGGGCGTCCGATCACACTGCGCGGTGAGCGCGGCGTAGCCGAAGTTGGCATATCGCGTCATTGCGTCCTCTCCTGCCTCTCCTGCACCGCGCCGGTCACGAACCGGGGTAACCCCCGCCGCCGTAGCGGGCATCGAGCACGTCGTAATCCGGGGTGAACCCACGGCGTGGGATCTCATCCGCCACGATCACGACCTTCGGCTTCTTGTACGACGCCACGACGCCGCGGACATGGGCGATGAGTTCGGCTTCGCTGACGGTCGCGTCGTCGGCGAGCACCACGATGCCGACCACGTTCTGCCCCCAGGTCGGGTCGGGCCGACCGATCACCGCGGCTGATTTGACGTCCGGATGGCTGACGAGGGCACGCTCGACCTCGGCGGGATAAATGTTCTCGCCACCGGACTTGATCATCCGCAGCTTCGGGCCGAGGAAGCTGATCGTGCCGTCCTTCTCGCGCCTGCCGAGATCACCGGTGTGGTGCCAGCCGCCGCGCAGCTTGGCTTCGGTGAGTTCCGGACGGTGGTAGTAGCCGCTGAAGAGATGCGGTCCTCGCGCGACGATCTCCCCCACCTCGCCGTCGGGAAGGTCGTTGTCGTCCGGATCGACGATCCGCACCTGGGCCAGCGGGCCGGGTCTTCCGCTGGTGCCCAGGCCGTCGATGCCCAAGGCGTGGAAGGTGAGCATCCCGGCGACTTCGGTCTGGCCATAGCCGGCGAAGGACCGACCCCACGGGCTGGTGTCGATGGTGATCATCGAGTTCCAAGCCTCGTCGGCAGGAGCGAAGCGAAGGCTGGACAGGTCGTGACGACGGTCCGCGTTGGCTTCGACCAGCTGGGCGATCATGGCCGGGAACAACATCGCCGCCTGGCAACGTTCCTGTTCGATCAGCCTGCAGGCCAGCTCCGCGTCGAAGGTCGGGAGGACCACGTTCGTCCCGCCGAAGACCAACGTCGTCAGCGCGAACATCATGGTGCCGACATGGAACAGCGGTCCGGAATCGAGGCAGACGAACCCTTCCTCGACCTGGCGAACGACGCCGAGCACCATGCTGTGGGCGATGAGCGCCCGGTGCGAGAGCATCGCCGCGTTCGGCCTGCCGTCGAACGCGGCCGTGTACAGCAGAAGCAGCGGCTCGTCTTCGGCCACCGCACTGCACGGATCCGTGTCCGGGTACTCGGCGAGCCACGCCTCGTAACCGTCCGGGCCTTCCCCGTTGTGGCACACCCAGTGCCCGGTGGCCGCCGCCTTCAACGGAACGAGGGCGTCCTCCAGCGGTCCCGACTCCCACACGACGACCGCGGGCTGCAGGTCGTCGAGAACGAACCTGAGCTCGTCACTGCTCTGTCGCCAGTTGGCCGGGCACAGCATCGCGCCGATCTTGGCGCTCGCGACGAGCAGCTCGAAGATCCGGAACGAATTGACGCCCAGCCACAGCACGCGGTCACCGGCGCGGACCCCGACGTCGAGCAACGCGTTCGCGAGGCGGTTCGTGCGCTCGTCGAGCTCTGCATAAGTCAAGCGACGGTCGTCGTCGACAAGCGCGATCACGGCGGCACGGCTGCGCCGGTGCTCCCGGACCACGTCAGCGATCGTGAAGTCGTACATTGGTCCTCACTGCCTACCGAAACGCCGGAATGACCTCTTTGGCGAAGAAGGTGATCGCACGCTTCATGTCCTCGAACGGCACGTGCCGCGTGCTGCCGAAGTCGCACATCAGGTGGTTGAAGCCGAATTCCTGGAGCATAGCGACCTGCCCGATCACGCGCTCGGGGTCACCGATCACCTCAAGTTGCTCCCAGCGGAAATCGTTGCCGACGCTGCCGCCCTTGAGGTAGCGGCCCTCCCAGAACTCGAAGCCCTTGGCGATCTCGCCAGTCTTCGAGTCGATCGGCGCGCTCTTCTCGTTGAAGATGCGTGTGCGGTCGAAGGCCTTCTCGAACGCCTCTTGGTCGGCTTTGGCCTTCTCGATGGTCGAGGAGAGCCACACCGACCGGGAGACGACGAGGTCGACATCGGTGATGTCGTGACCTTCCTGCGTTGCCACCGCGCGCCAGGTCTCGGCGGCCTTGCGCACCTTCCGGAACGGCGCCGCCGGGTCGGCGAGAATGGGCAGCCCACGCCGGGCGTAGAGCTCGACCGTCTCCGGACTCACCGCCGCCACGTAGAGCGGGGGGTGCGGAGCCTGCAGGGGTTTGGGGGCCAGCTCGACCTCGCCCGTCCGGTAGAACCGGCCCTCGTGCCGGAACGTCTCGTTCGTCCACAGTCCCGTGATCACGTCGAGCGACTCGTTGAAGCGGTCCCGCGCCTCGGCGAGATCCTGACCGAAGCCGTCGAACTCGATGCTCTGGTAGCCGCGACCGACGCCGAGTTCCAGGCGCCCACCGGATAGGACATCGACCTGCGCGGCCTCCTCGGCGACATGCACGGGGTTGTGCAAGGGAAGCACCACGACACCAGTGCCGAGCCGGATCCGTTCGGTGCGTGCGGCCAGGTAGCTGAGCATCGTGAAGATGTTCGGCACTGTGCCGTAGTCGCGGAAATGGTGTTCGGACACCCACAAACCGTCGAAACCAAGCTCTTCGAGCAGGTCCGCGACCCGGATGTTGTAGTCGTAGACCTCTTTGATGCTCCGTCGGCGATCCGATCGGTGGAAAAGCAGGAACGCCGAGAACTTCATGGGACGGTCGTCCTGATCGGGCACGGGCTCTTCCCTTCCGTGTCAGGCCTGGGGGTTCGGTGCAAGCACCGAACCGGGGAACGGGGCCAGGAGGGTTTCCCGCCACGGCCCGTCCAGGAATTGCCGTGCCGTTTTCCGCCACTCGAGGATCCGGGGGTCGGCCTTCGCCTCCGCGTCAAGACCGAGCGCGGCGTCGTAGGCACGCTGCGTTTCCAGGTGGGAGTCCATGTCGGTTCCCCAGAAAGTCACGACTTCGGAGTCCGACAGCAGCACCTCGTACAGGCCGACAAGGCGGTGCCCGTGGTCGGCCAGGATGGGTGCGCGTTCCTCTCGGACAGCGGCCAGATAGTCCAGGGCCGCACCGGGACGAACCTGCGCGATCTCGTGCAGGAAGAACGAAGCGGTGTAGTTCTCGGCACGCAGCCCTTGCAGATCGGGAGTCCCCGCGACGGCACCCATCGGGCGGGAGAACGCCTTGAACCGCAGATCGTCGATCGACGACAGGAACAACTCCGGCTTGACGTTGTCGTAGATGTCGAGCATCTGGCGCCAGCCGACATCCCAGCCGCCGTGGCAGTCCCACAGCGTGACGGCTTTGAACTGCTCGTGGCCCGTGATGCCGATCGCGTAGAACGCACCGACCAGGTCGATGGCCCGCGACCGGACCGACAGCCCGGAGGTGAGCTCGGCCGAAGCGTCGGCGCGCTGCTCGTCCGCCTTCTTGTAATCCACCAACCACTGCAGGTACTCACGCGGGTTGCGAGAGTTCATCGGGTGGAAAAACACCTCTTCAAGCAAGTAGATCCCGCGTGCCACAGCCTCGTCCTCCCGGCGTTCAGTTGAGCAATCGCTTGGTTAAGAAGGTACGGGGCGCCGCACATCCCGTCAACAAACCTGCCGATTGACAGCGCCAGCGCCTCTTCATATTGTCCAACCAAGTGCTCGCTTGGCTTGGAGGTGTGCATTGGACAGTCGCGTGGGTGCACCTGCGCTGCGGGACAGTGCTGCGATCGCGGGCGTGGGCTGGACCCCCTATTCGAAGAACTCCGGTGTCAGCACCCTCGAACTCGCACTGAGGGCGATCACCGCGGCGTTGGACGACTGCGGCTTGGATAAGTCCGATGTGGATGGCTTCGTCACCCACAGCGTCGGGGATGCGGTGCCGGCAGCCGCAGTCGCCGCCACGCTCGGCGTCGCCGACCCGCACCTGCTGCTGGACCTGTGGGGCGGGGGCAGCGTGTCCGCCGCGACCATCGGCGCCGCTGCCATGGCGGTCGCGACCGGGCAGGCGACAACGGTCGTGTGCTGGCGCGCGCTCAACGCGCGCTCCGAGTTCAGGATGGGCGGAACCGGCCGTGCCGCACCGACTCTGGTGGAGTTCCAGTACCAGGTGTCTTACGGGCTGGTCGCGCCGCCGCAGCAGTACGCCCTGGTAGCCCGCGCCTACCTGACCGCGTCCGGAGCCACGGAGGAAGATCTGGGTAGGGTCGCCGTGACCCAGCGGCAGAACGCGATGCGCAATCCAAGAGCGATGATGCGCAAGCCGTTGACCATGGACGAATACCTGGCCGCACCTTGGATCGCGGAGCCGCTTCGGTTGTTCGACTGCTGTTTGGAGACCGATGCGGGGATAGCCGTAGTGGTGACCTCCGCCGCTCGCGCGCGTGACTCGAAGCAGCCGGCCGTGTTGATCAGTGGCGCGGCGACTGGTGGCGGCCACAGCCTGTTCTCCGGAACCCGGTCCAACTACGCGATCAGCGCGGCCGCCGACATGGCGCCCCGGCTGTACGCCAACGCCGGGATCGGGCCGGAAGAGATCCAGATCGCCCAGCTCTACGACGCCTTCACTCCGCTGGTCCTGATGCAGCTCGAGGACTACCAGTTGGTCCCACGGCACGGCGCCGCCGAGTTCGTCGCGTCGGGAGCGACTGCTCTGGAAGGGAAGTTGCCAGTTAACACCCACGGCGGGCATCTGTCCGAGGGCTACCTGCACGGCCTCAACCACGTGGTCGAAGCGGTCCTCCAGTTGCGCGGCCAGGCTGGCGACAGACAGGTGCCGGGCGCCGAAGTCGCGCTGACCACTGGCCAGCCCGGATACGTCTCCGGAACCACATCCGCCCTCATCCTGCGAGGAGACCGATGAGCCGGCCCGTCGTCGACCGCGATTCGGCGCCCTGGTGGGCGGCGCTGGCCGCCCATCGCTTACTTCTGCAGACCTGCGACCACTGCCGCACTCATCGACTTCCGCCGCGAGCCCTGTGCAACGCGTGCGGCTCGTTCGACTGGCAGTGGACCGAGGCCAATGGCACCGGCACGATCGCGACGTGGACGGTCTCGCACCGCACTTACCAACCGGACCACACCACTCCATATGTCGTGGTACTGGTCCGGCTTGCCGAAGCGGACGATGTCATCCTGCCCGGCGGCTGGGCAGGGGCTCCGGACGGCTCGGACCTCGCTGTCGATCTGCAGGTCCGCGCCTGTTTTCAGGACCTACCCGCCACCGACATCGAACCTGCCGCCGCCCTGCTCGTCTGGCAACCCAACGGCAGCAAGAGCTAGCGCTTGCCCAACATGGGATACTGGTCGGTATGGGAGCCTCCAAACGCCAACCCGGCAAGACTGCGACCCGAACCGGCTCACGCGGCAACGGCAGCAAAGGCGCGGGCTCCGAACGACGTCAGGCCCTCGTCGAAATCGCCGCCGAACTGTTCGCCGAGCGCGGATTCAAGGCCACCACGGTCCGCGAAATCGGTGAGGCGGCAGGCGTGCTGTCCGGCAGCCTTTACCACCACTTCGATTCGAAGGAAACGATCGCCGACGAAATCCTGTCAAGCTACCTCGACGGCATACTGGCGACTTACACGAAGATCGTCGACGAGAATACCGATCCGGCGACGACTCTGCGCGAGCTCATCCGCGCGGCTTTCGCCTCGCTCGGCCCGCACCGCGCGGCCATCACCATCCTCCAGAACGAGCGCAACTACCTCGGCGAACTCCCCCGCTTCGCCTACCTCACCAAAGCCGAGAACGACGTTCGCCGGATGTGGGTCAAGGTCCTCGAAGCAGGCATAGCCGACGGCGTCCTCCGCGACGACCTCGACCCGAAGCTGACCTACCAGTTCCTCCGGGACGCGATTTGGGTCGCGGTGCGCTGGTTCACGCCGTCCGGGCGCCTCAGCACCGATCAGCTCGCGGACCAGTACCTCAAGCTCGTCATGGAAGGACTGCAGAAGTAAGGTGGCGAGCTCGGCCCCCCGGCCGAAGAACGCGAACCGCCCTCTACCGAATGATCGTGGTCGACGACGACGCGCCGGAACCGCTCGCGGACAGCCTCAGGCACCCGATCTCAGCGAGGCCTGCCCGAACGACCGACGGCTGACGCTTTCGGCTTTCCACGCGCATTGTCCAACGACCAGGGCGCCGCGAGGTGGTGCGTTGGTCAGGCCGTGCGGCCTCGGTACCGGCCGGTGATCCGTTCGAAGGTCTCGTGCAAGGTTCGCCGCGCAGGCTCGGATTCGAGGAATTCTGGAATATTGTGCAGCGGACCGTCGTGCGCCGCCCGCAGCGAAAGGCCGCCGTCGACCACCATGTTCTGCCCGGTGATGTAGCTGCTCAGATCGGAGAGCAGGAAAAGCACCATGGTCGCCACCTCGACGACCGTCCCTCTGCGACCGAGTGGGATCAGCTCCCGCTCCCGGTGGCCGTCCGAGCCGGCACCGGAGTGTGCCCGCGGGCTGTCGATCAGCCCCCAACCGACGCTGTTGGCGCGGATCCCCAGCGGGCCGAGCTCGACGGCCATCGTGCGGGTCGCGGCCTCCAGGGCACTGCGGGCCGCACCGTAGGAGGAGAACCAGGGCATGGCGCGACGCGCGTCGGCGACGGAGAGATTGACCAGCGAGCCGCCATGGCCGGTGACGACCATGCGGCGGGCCGCCAGCTGGCAGGTACGCACCGCATAGCAGAGGTTGAGCTCGAGGCCGTCCCTGCGGGTGCCGATAAATCATCCGCACAGGTCACGGCCTTGATCGCCGTCTCTGGCCAGTGGCCGCCGCTCGCACCGCGATCTTCACGTGGACAGCCCGGGCGGCATCATGATCTGTCGTGCTGCTGCGCCTGGCCTACCTCGCCGCGACCAACACTTTCACGCTCCTTCGTCTGCTGGCGATGAGCGACCGGGACAAAGACATCGAGATCCTTGCCCTGCGGCACCAACTGCTGGGCCTGCAACGCCAGGTCGGCAAGCCTGCCTTCACCGGCACCGACCGCGTCGTGCTTGCCGGTCTGCTCCATCGCCTCCCGATACATAAGCTGCGGCAACTCCTTCTACTGGTACGCCCAGACACGATCTTGCGCTGGCACCGTGACCTGCTCAAGCGGCGCCATGCCGCGACCTGCGTGCCGAAACGACGCGGGCGCCCGCCCACGGTCCGCTCGATCCGCGCCATAGTCCTTCGCCTGGCGCGGGAAAATGTCTCGTGGGGATACCGCAGAATCCACGGCGAGCTCGCGGCCCTGGGCATCAAGGTCGCCGCCTCCACCGTCTGGGAAATCCTTCGCGAGCACGGCATCCCGCCCGCGCCGGAACGCCAGAGCACCACCTGGGCCGACTTCCTGCACAGCCAGGCCCAGGCACTGCTCGCGTGCGACCTGTTCGAGACCCGCACCCTGACCGGGGCGCGCCTGTACGTCTTCGCCGCCATCGAACACTCCACGAGACGCATCCGGATCCTCGGCCCACCGCACACCCCACCGCAGACTGGATCGTGCAGCTCGGACGCAACCTCCTCATGGACTTGGAGGACCCAGGCAGCAAGGACAGATTCTTGATACGCGACCGAGACTCCAAGTTCACGGAAGCCTTCGACGCTGTGCTGACCGATGCCGGCCTGGAGATCGTCACCAGCGGCATCCGGATGCCCCGGACGAACTCCATCATGGAGCGCTGGATACAGACCTGCCGACACGAACTGCTGGACCGCACCCTCATCTGGGACCAGCGCCATCTGCTCCATGCCCTGCGCGAGTTCGAGTCGTACTACAACGGGCACCGGCCGCACCGAGCCCTGAATCAAGCGGCTCCACTCCACCCGCTACCCGAACCGATCACCGAGCCAGGACAGATCAGACGCCTGGAGATCCGCCGACGAGATCGGCTCGGCGGAACCCTTCACGAGTACCAACATGCAGCCTGAACTGGGCGGATGATTTATCGGCACCCGCAGTGTCCCGCGAGCGGCCGGGCTGGGCCGGGATGCGTTCGCGGCACAGCTCGGGATCGCGGTTTCCGAACGTCATGCGCTGGTGGTCGATCCGCGAATCCTGCGGAGGTTGGACCGGATCGACACCGTCGTGATCGACGCGGCTGCCGTGCAGACCGGCACGCAGCGTGTGTGCGACGTGATTCCGCTCAACGGTGAGGTCGACATCGCGGGGTTGTGGGAGCGGGCCCACGCGTTGGTCGGCGTGGTGGTGCATGCGGACGCGAAACGCGACGGCTGGGCGCTGTCGCAACTGGGCGACGCAGATCTGTCGCACGTGGAGCGGGAAGGTACGTTCCGGCAGGCGGCCGGTCCGGGGGTGCACACCTGCGCGCTGAACCGGGATGGGCACGCGGTTGCGATCGTCGAGGTCGAGGAGGAACCGGCGCCGCTGACCGACGAGCTTCTCGCCGCGGCCCGTGAGGTGGGCTCTGTGGTGCTCGCCGGAACAGACACTCGGCTTGCGGAGAAATGGGAGGTCGATCGCATCGCGCCTGCCGGCGCGGACTTCGCAGAGCTGGTGCGGGAGTTGCAGGCCGATGGCCACGGCGTTGCCGTGGTCTCGACGCGTAGTCGTGCGGGCCTGGCCGCCGCCGATCTCGGAATCGGTGTCACCGGCCACGGGCCGCCCCCGTGGGGCGCGCATCTGATCACCGGGCCCGGCCTGGGCGAGGCGTGCGCTCTGCTGGGGTTGATCCCCACCGCGCGCACCGTCAGCCGGCGCAGTGCCCAGCTCGCCGTCATCGGCTCGGCCAGCGGTGCCGTGCTCGCCGCACTCGGGCCTGCCGTCGGCAGCCAGGCCCGCGCGGCGGTGCCCGTGTCCACCTGTGCGCTGCTGGCCCTCGGCGCCGGTGCGTATTGGGGCATGCAAGCGGGTCGACGCCCGGTACCGTCCGACACCGCCCGCACGCCCTGGCACGCCATGTCTGCGTCCACGGTGCTGGAACTGCTCGGCAGCTCACCAAACGGTCTGTCCGAGGGTGATGCACAGCAGCGCGCACTCGGACGCCAGGACCACTCACAGCCAGGCCGGAGCAGCCTGATGCTCGCGAGCCTGGACGAGTTGGCAAGCCCGCTGACCCCCGCGTTGGCCGGCGGTGCGGGGATCTCCGCCAGCATCGGAGCGACCGCCGACGCGGTCATCATCACCGGCGTGCTGGGGTTGAACGCGCTGATCGGCGGCGTGCAACGGGTCAGCGCCGACCGCGCATTGCGTAAACTCCTTGATGCCACTGCGATCCCGGTCGCGTTGCGCCGCAAGGACAAACGCACCCGCGTGCCCGCCGACGAACTCGTACCCGGCGACGTCATCGACCTAGTGGCAGGCGACGCCATCCCCGCGGACTGCCGCCTGCTGGAAGCCGACGGGCTCGAGGTCGACGAATCCAGCCTGACCGGCGAATCCCAACTCGTCACCAAAACCACCGCCGCCACGCCCGCGGCCGCGGTGGCCGACCGGCACTGCATGCTCTACCAGGGCACCGCGATCGCGGCCGGGCGCGCCGTCGCGGTCGTCGTCGCCACCGCCGCGTCCACCGAAGCCGGCAGCGCGGGTGGCACCGACAACGCCCCGGACCGTCCCGGCGGGGTGGCGGCCCGCTTGCGGACCCTGACCAAGATCACCGTGCCGATCTCCATCGGCGCCGGCGGACTGCTGCTGGCCGCGGACCTGATTCGGCGTCAGCCCATCGGCGCGGCCCTGGGCCGAGCGGTGAGCCTGGCCGTCGCCGCCGTACCGGAGGGCCTGCCGTTCGTCGCCACCGTCGCCGAGCTGGCCGCGGCCCGGCGGCTGTCGAAACGTGGTGCCCTGGTGCACAATTCCTCGACGATCGAGGCGCTGGGGCGGGCGGATGTGCTGTGCTTCGACAAGACCGGCACCCTCACCGAAGGACGCATCGCCCTGCGCGGGGTATCCGATGGATCCACCACCCGCGACATCGCATATCTATCCACAGTGGAGAGAAAGATTCTCGCGGCGGCACTGCGCGCCAGCCCGCTGGCCGACAACGGTGAAATCCTGCCTCACCCCACCGACCGCGCTGTCGTCAACGGTGCCCGCGACCTCGGCGTGCAGCCCAGCGAAGGCACCCCGGGCTGGCAGCTCGTCGAGGAACTCCCTTTCGAACCCTCGAGGGGCTACCACATGGTGCTCGGACGCGTCGGCGACAACCACCTGCTCAGCATCAAGGGCGCCCCGGAGGTCGTACTCGCCCAGTGCACCCACTGGCGCCGCGACGACACCGACGTGGCCTTCGACGATGACGCACGCCTTGGCGTGGAGAAGGAATTCGACCGGTTGGCACGCCAGGGATACCGCGTGCTGGCCGTCGCCGAACGGCCCGCCACCGGCCGCCGCGACCTCGACGACTCCCGCCTGCGCGACCTCCGGCTGACCGGCCTGATCGCCCTGGCCGACCCCGTCCGCCCCACCGCAGCCGCCGCCGTGGACCAACTGCAGCAGGCAGGCGTGCAGATCATCATGATCACCGGCGACCACCCCAGCACCGCCGAAGCCATCGCCGCCGAACTCGGCATCCTGGGCGGCCACCAGGTCATGACCGGCACCGACCTCGACACCCTCGACGACGACGAACTGGCCGCCAAAGCCGCCGACATCGCGGTTTTCGCCCGCACCACCCCAGCACACAAGGCACGTGTCGTCCACACACTGCAGCGCACCGACCGCGTCGTCGCCGTCACCGGCGACGGAGCAAACGACGCACCCGCGATCAGAATCGCCGACATCGGCATCGCCCTCGGCGAACGCGCCACACCCGCCGCCCGGGAAGCCGCCGACGTCGTGGTCACCGACGACCGCATCGAAACTATCGTGGACGCCATCGTCGAAGGACGCGCCATGTGGGCCTCAGTGCGCGACTCCCTGGCCCTGCTACTCGGCGGCAACCTCGGCGAGGTCCTCTTCACCGTCGCCACCGGCCTGCTCACCCCCGGCGGGTCGATGAACGCCCGCCAAATGCTGTTGGTCAACCTCCTCACCGACGTCATCCCGGCGATGGCGATCGCAGTACGTCCCCCACCTGAAATCACACCCGAAATGCTCCTCGAGGAAGGACCTGACGCCTCCCTCGGCTCCGCACTGCTCCGCGACATCTACCGACGCGGCATCATCACCACCGCATCCGCGTTCACCGCCTGGATCCTCGGCCGATTCTCGGGAACCCGGCGACACGCCGACACCGTCGCGCTCGTCGCACTCGTCGGCGCACAACTCGGCCAGACCCTGGTCATCCGCGGACGCACCCCACTGGTCGTGGCCGGCGCGCTCGCATCCATGGCGGCACTGGCCGCCATCGTGCAAACCCCCGGCCTCAGCCACTTCTTCGGCTCCACACCCCTGCTACCCCACGGCTGGGCCATCGCCCTGGGATGCACCATCGCCGCCAGCATCGCCGGCCTCATCCTCCAGCCACGGCCACGCAACCAGCAGGCCATGCGCTCAGAAATCGACAACATCGTCGAGACCGTGGCCGATCACCACCACGCCGACCCGGAAACCACAACCCACGATCACGATGGCCGCGAAGATCGAGCGCTTTCCTTCGCACGTGGGCGAACGCTGGTCCGGGCCGACCACACTCAACCGGACCAAGACGACGACCCCGCCAGCCGAGACGATGCCAACGGGCAGCCGCCGCAGCCGCTGCCGTCCCTTGCCGTCGCGGAAGATACTCCGCAACGGTCTTGACTGTGCGCCCAGCCACGGCTGAAGCAGCGCAGCCGGGCGCGTGCTATTGCCGCGTTCGCAGTCTTTCCTGCGCGCGTCGGCGTATGAGGATCGGCAGGAAGGCCCCTATCGTGGCTTGCGGTACCAGCTCGGCGGCCGCGGTGTTGATCGCGTGCACGATCTGTCCGGGCCGCGCGTCGGGGAACTGGCCGGACAGTTCTTCTCGTACCAGGTCCAGTTCTCGTTGAAGCCGCGCGTGATCGATCCCCATCACGAGCTCACCGCCCGTCGGCTGGAGGTCTTGTCTGTTCGGAGTTGTCCCGAGTCGGGCCCGACGATGGCTGCGGTGAGGGGATCTTGGCGCTCATGCACGGGGGTTCACCATTGTTGGAGCAGGAGGCTGAGGGCGGTGGCGGCGGTCGCCATGCCCGCGGCGATCATCCAACCGTGCGGGAGTAGCGGGCTGGCCCCGAAGAATTGGCTCAGGCCGGGTGTCTGGACGACGGCGACCAGTGCCGCGA
>NZ_JBSFLZ010000142.1:0-17101 GCF_053599315.1 Saccharopolyspora sp. NPDC000995 | reverse complement strand
AGCACTCATCGCCCTGGCCATGCTCGCCCTCGGCGGCCACCCACCCACCCTCCCCGGGCGCGCCTAACCCACCCACGGAAGCAGCAGAAGAGCCCTTTATCTCGGGTTTTTTTGATCGTTTTGCGTTTGACCAGGGTGTTTGTGTGACAGTGTGCGACGCAGACTGTGCCGAGGGTGGCGGTGCGGAGTTGGCCGTGGAGCCGGGCGATCTGCTCGCGGAGTTGCCGGTTGTCGTGTTCGAGCCCCACAGGTTATGCCACCCCGGTCACTGTGTCGGCGGGAAACCCGAGGTCTACGCCGTGCTGTTCGGACGGGCCCAGCCACCGGGTCGTTACGGTCTTCTGCCGGGTGAAGAAGTGGATCCCGTCCATTCCGTGGGCATGGGTGTCGCCGAACAGCGATGCCTTCCAGCCGCCGAACGAGTAGTAGGCCATCGGGACCGGAATGGGCACGTTCACCCCGACCATCCCGACCTCGATCTCGGTCTGGAACCTACGTGCCGCTCCACCGTTCTTGGTGAAGATGGCAACCCCGTTGCCATAGGGATTGTCGTTGACGATTTTCACGGCTTCCTCGTAGGTGCTCACGCGCACGACCGCCAGCACGGGCGCGAAGATTTCGTCCTGGTAGATCGCCATCTCCGGGGTGACGTGGTCGAACAGCGTGGGCCCGACCCAATAGCCGTCCGCGTCGCCTTTGGGCGACACATCGCGTCCATCGACCTCGAGGCTCGCACCTTGCGCGACCCCTGCTCCGATGTAGCTGACGGCGCGATCGCGGCTTTCGGCGGAAATGACCGGGCCCATGTCACTGTCGGACATGCCGTCTCCGATGACGAGCCTGGCCATACGCTCTTTGAGCTTGCCGACGAACTCGTCGGCAACATCACCGACGGTGACCACCACGCTGATAGCCATGCAGCGCTGTCCGGCGGACCCGAAGCCGGCGCCTACCGCCGCGTCTGCCGCGGACTCGATGTCAGCGTCAGGCAGGACGACCATGTGGTTCTTCGCCCCGCCCAGGGCCTGCACACGCTTGCCGGCGGCCGTACCCCGCTCGTAGACGTAGCGCGCGACAGGGGTCGACCCGACGAACGAGACGGCGCGGACCGAAGGGTGATCGAGCAGGCCGTCCACCGCGACCCTGTCACCCTGAAGGACGTTGAAGACACCATCCGGGAGCGCCGCCTCCTTCCAGAGCTCAGCCATCCATAACGACGCACTCGGTGCCTTCTCGCTCGGCTTCAAGATCACGGAGTTTCCGGCGGCGAGCGCCAGCGGGAAGAACCACATCGGGACCATGGCGGGGAAGTTGAAGGGCGCGATGATCGCGACCGGCCCCACGGGCTGCCGAATCGACTGTGCGTCGACCCGCGTGCTCGCGTTGACGGTGAAGCTGCCCTTGAGCAGGTGCGGTGCCCCGCAGGCGAATTCGACGACCTCCTGGCCCCGGGCGACCTCACCCATCGCATCGCTGAGGACCTTGCCATGTTCGCGCGTAATGATCTCCGCGAGCTGTCCCTTGCGCTCGTTGAGCAGTTCGCGGAAGGCGAACAGGACCGAGGTCCGCCTCGCGAGCGACGTGTCTCGCCAAGCCGGGAAGGCCGCCGCAGCTGATGCGACCGCGGCGTCAACGTCGGCGCCATCGGCGAGGCGCAGCTGACCGGTGGAGGTTCCACTCGCCGGGTTCAGGATCGGTATCTCCCTCTTGCCATGACCTTCGTACAGCGCTCCGTCGATCCAGTGCATCGCGGTCAGGCTCATCCATCGATCCTTTCGCGGGTACGGGCGGCGAACCGCTCGACGTTGAACAGCAACTTGCTGCAGGTCTTGAGCAGCCAGCTCACGACCACCCCCTTGAGGAGGGCGCCGACAGCAAGTTCGGTACTGCCAGGTGATGAGGAGGGCACAGCAGCGACGGACTTCGCCGCCGGTGCCTGCGCGTCGATCCCGGTGGATGGTCCCTGTTCAGAGCACAGGACTCGGCTCTCGATTTTCCGGGCTGCCTGGCCGACCAGCTGGTTGCTGACCTGTTGGAGCACTCCGCGGCCCATCGTGGCGACGCGGCCGACGATCGCGAGGTCGGTGCGGATGGTGACGCGCGACTGCCGCTCGACTTCGACCACCGACATCTCCATCGTGGCCGCTACCGTGCCGGCTGCTCCTTGTTCTTCGCCCTCGGCACGGATTGTGGCGACCCGCTTGTCTTTGTCAACGGCTGTGATGTAGCCGCTTCCCCGGTAGCGCACCGTCACGGGACCGACCTTGACCTTGAGGCTTCCCTCGAACGTCGACTCGTCGACGACCTCGTCGATGGTGACGCCGGGGACGCAGGTGACGATGCTCGGCGCATCGAGCAGGAAGTCGAAGACGGTGTCCGGTGGCGCGGCGATGTCGAACTCGTGCATGAGCTCCACGGTCACGATTCCTTCTGTTGAGTGGTCGTTGTCGCGATGAGGTGCCGCATCCGTTCCGGGGTCATCGGCATTCGGGTCACGGACACCCCGAGGGGTTCGAGTGCGTCTTCGATCGCTTCGGCGATAGCAGCTGCGACCGGGATGATTCCCGCCTCTCCCGTGCCCTTGATACCCAGCGGGTTCCACGGTGACGGAGTCTGCATCTCGTCCAGGACGAGGGGCGGCAGGTCGTCGATGGTGGGCAGCCGGAAGTTGAGGAAACTGGTCGTGGTGGGTTGGCCGGCGGCGTCGAAGGTGAGGAGCTCCAGGAGCGCGCCACCGATGCCTTGGACGAGCCCGCCCAGGATCTGGCCGTCGACGACGAGCTGGTTGAGCACCCGGCCACAGTCGTGGACGATGACGTAGTTGAGCAGGGTCGTCTTGCCAGTGGCGATGTCGACTTCCACCTCGGCGACGTGGGCGCCGAAGCCGAACACCCACTGTCGGTTGCAGAAGTACTCGGTGGCTGCCAGGGCGATCGGCGGCGCGCTGCCACCGGTCCACGGCGTTGATGCCTCAGGTACGGCCGGGTACCGGATCGGGTTGACTCCGGTGGCGAGGTCTGCCAGAGAGAGGCGCGCGCCGGTCCCCGTGACCTGGACGAATCCGTTGTCGATGGACAGGTCTTCGGCGGAGCACTCAAAGAACTCTGCTGCGGTGGCGAGGATCTGCCGGCGCAGGTTCGTGGCCGCCGCGGCCACGGCGTTGCCGGCCATCACGGCGGCGCGACTGCCGAAAGTTCCGTGGCCCACTGCGCCAGCGCCGCCTGATGTTGCCCGAACGACAACGTTGGCGGGATCGCAGCGGAGGACGTCCGCGGCCAACTGGGCGAACGTGGTCGCGTGTCCCTGTCCCTGGGAGGGTACGGACACGTCGACGACGATCCGGCCGTTCGGGTTGAGCGCGGCGGTGCAGCCTTCGTACGGGCCGACGCCGGTACCCTCGACATAGGTTGCCGACCCGATTCCGGTGAATCGTCCCTCGCTTCCGTGCTGCTTCTGCCGGGCGCGGAAAGCGGTCAGGTCGGCGTGCCTCATAGCGAGTTGGAAGCCTTCGGCGTACCGGCCGCTGTCGTAGATCGCGCGACTCCCGTCGTGCAGGTCGAGGCCGGTGTCGTAGGGGAACGCGTCATCCGGGATGAAATTGCGGCAACGGACTTCGCTGGGCTCGAGGCCCAGTGACTTGGCCATGGCGCTGAGAAGCCGCTCCATCACGAACACACCCTGTGGGCGGCCGGCCCCGCGGTACGGGCTGACGGGCGGCTTGTTGGTGTAGACGACCTGACCGGTGAACTCATAGTTCGGAACGTGGTACTGGCCGGGCAGGTGCGTTCCGGTCACGGCTGGCACCGCGATCCCGTAGGGGATGTAGGCGCCGGTGTCATGGACGAATGCGGTTCGGACCGCCAGTAGCTTGCCGTCGTGGTCATAGCCCACCGTGGCCCGGTGAACCTGGCCGCGTTCCTGATTGGCGCTGATGAAGTGCTCGTACCGGTCCTCGGTCCAGGCCACGGTTTCCTCGAGGCGCATGGCCGCGAGCGGAACGAGCACCTCCTCGGGGTAGAACAGCATGATCTTGGTGCCGAAGCCACCGCCGACGTCCGGTGCGACAACCTCCAGTTGGTCGAGCGGGAGGTCGAGGATCCGGCTAAGCCCTTGCCGGATGGCCACGTGTGACTGGGTCGAGTCGGACACGTGCAGGCGGCGGGTACGCCGGTCCCACTTGGCGTGCACCCCCCGGCCTTCCATGGGCATGCCGCCGCTGCGCTCGATCTCCAGGTCAAGGGTGAGCTTGTGCGGCGCGGAGGCCAGCGCGATGTCAACGTCGCCTCGAGACTGGTGGACCACAGCCGCAACGTTGTCAGCAATGTCGTCGTGAACCATCCCACGGTCGGCGTCAGTGAACTCGACCACGGCGGGGAGTGGCTCGTAGTGGATCTCGACGAGTTCGGCCGCATCCTCGGCCCGATACCGGCTGTCGGCGATGACCATGACGATTGCCTCGCCGACGTACCGCACTCGGTCCACAGCCAGGGGCAGCTGCGTCCGCGGCGCGATGAGGTCCGGGTGTGGGCCGAGCAATGGCAACGGGCCGTTGAGCTCACCGAGATCGTGCCCGGTCCACACGGCGTGGACGCCCCTCAGCCGCCTGGCTTGCTCGACGTCGATCGAGGTGATTCGGGCGTTGGCGTGCACCGATCGGACGAAGTAGGCGTGCAGGGTCCCGGGCATGGCCAGGTCGTCGACGTAGGTTCCCAGACCGCGCAGCAGGCGTTCATCCTCGACCCGCTGCATCGGCTTGCCGGTCCCCTTACCTCCGGTTGTTCCCGTCATGGCGTGTTCTCCGCATCGGACTCGGCGAAGATCTCTTCGACGACGCGCTTGATACCCCGGTATCCGGTACACCGGCAGATGTGTCCCCGCACGCTGTCCAGTGCGTCCGCCCGGCATGGGGCAGGACGGTTCTGTTCGGCGGCCAGCGACATGAGGATCCCCGGCGTGCAGAACCCGCACTGGAGAGCGTGGTGCTTCCGGAACGCCACCTGGATGTCGTTCAGGTCCTGCCCGGGAGGTACCAAGTCCTCGACGGTTCGCACTGACCGGCCTGACATCTGCACCGCGAGAGTGAGACACGAACGGACTGCCTCACCGTCGACGAGGACAGTGCACGCTCCGCAAACGCCGTGCTCGCAGCCGACATGAGTACCAGTGAGCCCAAGCTCGTGCCGAAGGTAGTCCGAGAGGAGGGTTCGCGGTTCCACGTTCGACTCGCGTGTGAGTCCGTTGACCTCGACGGTGATTCTCATTCCGGCTGCCCACCCTTTCCCACTCACGCGCTGGTCGGCATCGGCATGCGCGCAGCGTACGAGGTCACGGGTGCGATCGCCTCGGGGTCGATCCGTGCATCGATCAGCGTCGGAGCGCGGCTCGCGTCCGCCTCCCTCAGCGCGTGCGCAAGCTCGGCGGGCGTCCGCACGGTGACGCCGCGGGCACCGAGGGCGGATGCCGCATCGGAGTAGCTCACGTCACCGAAGTCGTTGATCTCGGGGATGATGTTGCCCTCGACATACTTCTGCAGGTGGTACTCGAAGGCCAGGGTGCCGTTGTTCATGACCACGATCGTGGCCGGGATGCCCACGCGAGCGGCCGTCTCTAGCTCGGTGAGGTTGTAGCCGGCACCTCCGTCTCCGGTGATGCACACGACCCGCCGATCCGGTGCGGCGAGCTGCGCGCCGAGGGCGCCCGGGATGGCCCAGCCGAGCGAGCCGGCGGCACGGAGGAAGGTCGCGCCCGTCGTCCGCTGCGGGTAGAGCACGCCTGCCCATGCGGCCATGTAGCCGGTGTCCGCGACGATGACGTCCGTGCCGTCCAGCGCGGCCGCGATCGTCGAGACGACCTCGCTGGGGTGCATGTGCTCGGTGCTGGTGTTGGTGGTGTTCAGGGAGCACGCTCGCCACGTGGCGACGGCGTCGACACACTCGGCCACCCATGTGTGGTCGCGAAGGGCCGTGGCGCGTTCTGCGTGGGCGGCCAGCGCCTCGACCAGGGCGGCGACCGTGGCCTTCACATCGCCGAGCACGTTGAGCTCGGCTGCCGGGTCGAGGGAGCCGGTGGCGGTATCGACGCGGATCAGACGGACGTCCTCGAACAGGGTGAAGGAATCGCTGGTCACCGATCCGGTGCGGCTGCCCAGAACCAGCACCTGGTCTGCCTCCCGAACGATCCGGTTGGAGATCGGTGCCGCATACCGGCCGACGACGCCGGCGCTGAGCCGGTGACCGTCGGCGATGGCGCCTTTACCGCCGATCGAGGTCACAACCGGGGCCTGGAGGAGATCGGCCAGCTCGGCGATCTCGTGGCTGACTCCAGAGACGCGCGCGCCGGACCCGGCAAGGACCACCAGGCGGCGAGAGGAGGCCAGCGCGTCAACCATTGAGTTGATCACGTCCGCGGACGGAAGCGGCCGATACATCGGGGCGGTCAGCCGGGTCGTCGGCGCCGCGGTGGCGGCCTCCGGCTCAGTCGTCTCACCAATCACGTCCCGGGGCACGTCGAGGTGCGTCGGGCCGGGCGCGCAGACCGCCTCGTGCATCGCGCGCAGGAGCATGCGCCGGACGTGGTCGCCCTGGCGGGCCTCGCCTGCCCAGTGAGTCACGGGCTGGTGGAGCGCGAGCTGGTCGAGCAGCTGGTACTCGTGACGGTCGCGGGTGGCGGCTGGCACGGAGCTCGTGAGGGAGACGACGGGACTCATGGCCCAGTACGCGTCGGCCAAAGCGGCGGCGACGTTCGCGGATCCGGGGCCGTGCTGGCCGTAGACGAAGGTCGGCCGGCCGGTAATGCGCGCGTAGCCGTCGGCCATGTACACGGCGCCCTGCTCGCTACGGCAGGGGATCATCCGGATCCCGCGTTGCTGGAACGCGGTCCACAAAGCGGGATCACCACCGGTGAGCATGAAAAAGGTGTCAATCCCCTGGTCCGCGAGGATTTGACCGATGATGTCGGCGACTCGGGTGTTGGTCATGTTCTCTGTGCCTCCTCATTCAGCTCGTCGGGCGGTACGTGTAGAGGTCCGGTCGTTGTGCGCCGCGCATGCCCATGGCGCGGGCCGTGGTTGCGACCGCGGTCCCCGCGAAGGTCCCGGTCGCCGTGCTTGCCGATCCGGCGCCCGCGATCTGGACGATGCGTCCGTCAGGCCCGATGACCATGGACTGGCCGAGGTAGCTGACGTCGCTCTTGCCGAGGGCTTCACGTCCGTGCCGGTTGGCGACTGCCACGAGGACACTCTGCTGGAGCGCCATGGCTTGCATCTCGGCTGCGAATATCGGTTTCGTTCCCTCGGGCGACGCGGTGGGGACGGCGACGATGTCGGCCGAGTTCGCCGTGAGCGTCGCCCACGCGCCGGGGAAGTGCCGGTCGTAGCAGATGAGCACGCCGATGCGGGCGAAGTCGAGATCCCAGGTCAGCAGCTCGGGCCCGGCGTGGAAATGGTCGTCCTCGACAAACGTCGACCCGTAGCCACGCACGTTGCACAGGTGTGTCTTGTCGTAGACGGCGCGGAAGTTGCCGGTGGTGACGCCTTTGCCTTCGACCAGTCCGCCTTGCCGGTCGAGCACGACCGCCGCGTTGCGGACGCGCCGACCATCGGTGAAGCACACCCCAACGACCATGTTGCTTGCCAAGCGCCTGGCCAGGACCTGGTAAGGGTCGAGGACCTGCTCCAGCGGGAACGCCTGCCGCCCTGGCACGTATCGTGGGTCGACGCCCGCCAGGGGAAAGTACGGCGTGTTCGCCATCTCGGGGAAGACGAGCAGGTCGTGCCGCCTGAGGGTGCGCCCGAGGTCGAGGACGGCCGGCGGTTCGATGCCACCCGCGGAGGTCTGGACGACGCCCACGGTGGTGTCGTCGGCGAGCGTCTCAGACATCGTAGTTGTTGGTGTCCCGGCGGATGTACTTGCCGCGTCCCGGGCTGTGCAGGGCGTTGCCGCGCTCAGCGACCAGGTCGCCGCGGGAGAAGACCAGTCGCGGCCAGCCGTGGCACTCATACCCCTCGTACGGATCGTAGTCGGCATTGGAGTGCATCTCACCGACGGTGAGCCGGCGGACGTCCGCGGGGTCGATCACCGCAATGTCGGCGTCTGCACCCGGCGCGATAACCCCCTTAGCGGGATGCATGCCGAAGAGCTTGGCCGGGTTGGTGGAGGTGAGCGCCACGAATTGGCAGGCGTCGAGTTTGCCCTTTTGCACTCCCTCGGAGAACAGCATCGGTACGCTGGTCTGAAGGTTCGAGACGCCGGCGGGGATCCGCCAGAACGGCGCTTCGGCAAGTTTTTGCTCGGCCTTCCAAGGAGCGTGGTCGGTCGCATAGGTCTGGATCTCGCCGGCCTGGAGACCCTCCCACAGCGCCTCGGAATCGGTGTTGGATCGGATCGGCGGGAGGCAGACGTACTTGTTGCCCTCCTTGTTCGGCAGCTCGTAGACGCTCTGCTCTAGGAACAGGTACACCGGACGCGTCTCGACGAAGATCTGGTCGAACTTCTTGCGGGCATCGCGGACGGCTTCGAGTGCTCCTGCGGTGCTCAGGTGCACGAAGTACACGGGCGCTTCGAGGAGCGCCGCGTACTCTGCAATCTTGCGAGTGGCGATCGCCTCCGCCTGAGGCGGCCTCGCCTGGGGCAGGAACTCGACTCCGAGGTCACCGCGCTGTTCGAACGTGCGGGTGAGGAAGTCGATGAGTGCGCCATCCTCGGCGTGGACGTTGACGATCATGCCGGCGTCGCGGGCCGCCCGGAGTACCTCGAGGATGCCGGCGTCGGGCAGCTGAAACCCGGAGACTGCACCGAACACCTTGACACTGGTCACACCGGCCTTGACGACCTGGGGGAACTCGGTGACGGCCTTCTCGGCGTTGTCCGTGACGACGACGTGGAGGCCGTAGTCGATGTTCGCGGTCGTCTTCGCCAGCTCGAGGTCGCGCTCGATGGCGGTCATCAGCGTTTCGCCTTCCTCCTGGAAGGCGTAGTTGACGATGGTGGTGATGCCGCCCGCGGCTGCGGCACGGGTGCCGGAGTCGTAGTCGTCGGCGTTGTGCGAGCCGACATAGCCCACCCAGTGGTGGAAGTGGGTGTGGACGTCGATGGCGCCCGGCACGACGAGGCAACCGGTGGCGTCGACTTCGTCGGCACCAGAGCCGTCGACGATGCCGACCTGGACGACCTTGCCCTCGCGGACGGCGACATCGCCGACGGCCATCTCGTCGGCGTTGACGACAGTGCCGCCGCGAATGACGAGGTCGTGCTGCTGGTGCGTGGTCATGCTGGCTTGCCTCCGATGGTCAGTTTGGACAGTCGCTCGAGCAGGGCGGCGATGAGGATGAGTGAGCCGATGGCGACCTGTTGCCAGAACGCGGTGATGTCCATGAGGACCAGGCCGTTCTGGATGGTCGCGATGAGGAGCGCTCCGACGACGGAGCCACCGATGCTGCCTATTCCTCCGTTGAGGGAGGTGCCGCCGATGACGACTGCCGCAATGGCTGCCATCAGGTCCTGGGTACCGACGGTGCCCGAGCCAGAGTCGAGTCGCGCAGCGATGATGAGGCCAGCCAGGCCGGCGAGCGCGCCACTGAGGACCAGCACTCGGACCTTGACTCTGGAGATACTGACGCCGGAAAGGCGTGCTGCCTCGCGGTTGCCGCCGACGGCGTAGACGTCGAGGCCGAAGCTGGTCTTGCGGAGCGTGACCGCCAGGCCGAGCGCCACGACGCCGGCGATGACAACCGGGACCGGAATGCTGAGGACCTTTCCAGTGCCGAGGTAGCCGAACTGGCTACCGAGGCCGAACACCGAGGTGCCGTTGGTCAACAGGTTGGCCGCACCACTGGCAACGCTCAGCATGGCGAGTGATGCGACGAATGAGGGAACCGAGAACCTCGTGGCGACGATGCCGTTCACGAGTCCGGCGGCAGCGCCGACGGCGATGCCGCCGATGATGGCCAGCGGCCACGGAATGCCGTAGGCCACGATCATGACCGCAGCCGCCGAACCCGTCAGCGCTTCGACCGAGCCGACCGAGAGGTCGATCTCGCCTGCGATCAGAGCAACGGTCAGACCACAGGCCAGGATCGTCAGCGTCGACGCCGCGAGCAGGACGTTGAGGACGTTCCCGACGGTGGCGAAGTCTGGCGCGATGGCCGACAAGACGCAGCAGACCGCGATCAACGCCATGGAGGTTCCGGCAATCGGCGACGCGACGACGCGTAACCAGACGGGGCGGCGCTTCTGAGCGGGTGTCGAGGTCGATTCGACTGACTGCGTCGGTGGCAGTTGGGTAGCGCTCACCAGCTCCTCCTTACTGGGGTGTGCACAGCCGGGTGGGGCCTGCATAGGACCACGGCGAGGTCCCCTTCGTCAAGAAATTGGCCTTACCGATTCTTGGCTCTATGATCAAATAGCGGCCTGATTCGCTGAAAAAGGACTCAAAATCGTGACACTGGTCAGTCCAACGAGTACCGTCATGGGGCATGAAGCCGTCGCCGTTCCTGTATCGCGCACCGACCAACCTCAAGCTGGCGCTCGATGATCTTGCGGAGTGCTCAGAAGAAGGCGGCAAGGTGCTCGCGGGGGGTCAGAGCCTCATCCCGATGTTGAATTACCGCCTCGTTCGTCCGCCGGTGTTGGTGGACATCGGCAACGTCGCAGAGCTTTCCGAGCGGACTGTCAACGACCAGAGCTTCAGCCTGGGGGCAACGACCACAACTGGCTGGATCGCACGCTCACCCGCGGTGCGCGACTCCTGGCCGTTGCTGTCCGCAGCAGCGAGCTGGGTGGGCCACGTCCAAATCCGTTCGCGGGGCACGATTGGCGGCAGCGTGGCGCACGCAGACCCGTCCGCGGAAATAGCGGCGGCGATGGTCCTGGCGGACGCCCGGATCACGCTGAGGTCCGTTCGCGGTGGCCGTGTCGAGAATGCCGGCGACTTCTTCATCGGCTATCTAAGTACGGCCATCGAGGAGGACGAGATCCTCACCCGGCTGGATTTCGAGGTTCCTAACGCCGGCGGCCGATGGGGCTTTGAGGAGTTCGCGCCCCGACACGGCGACTTCGCAGAGGCAGGGGCGGCGTTGACTCTGCCGGCTGAGGGTGCTCAGGAGCGCGGGCGCGCAGTTGCGTTCGGCGTGGCGGATCGGCCGTTCCGGCTGCCCAGCCTCGAGACGCTCCTCACCGCGTCCACCGAACGGGTGGCGCGCGGGGTGTTCGATGAGGCGGTTGGCAACGACTTCGACGCGATCGGCACCATCACCTCCGAGAAGAGGGCAATGGGCGGCCACATGGTGGCGCGTGCGTTAGGCGCTGCCGGGGTCGTCGTCGACTGATGCCGGTCGACAGCGAGGAATACGCCCCGCGCCGACGGCAGGCGGCGACCACATCAGCGGTGTAGAACTTCGAATCCACCCACACGATCCGCATCCCGGCGCATCCGGCTTGGCCGGCGGCGGCCAAGGACTCGGCGACGAACCGGGCTTCGCCACGCACATCTGCCGCTTTGCCCTCGCGCAGCCGCACCGCGGCGATGACCAGCTCACCAAGCCGGGGCCGTTCCACCAGCCGCACCACCGGCACCAGCCCGGCATCCGCGACCAGATTCGGATCATCAAACACCGCGCCCAGCCGCGCCGGACTATGAGAAGATGCCCTCTCACTAGGACGGATGGATCAGTAAGATCAATCGTTCCAGCTCAAGAGGGCATCTCGCCGTCTCACCACCGAACCGTTACCCAAAACCACCGGTGGATCGAGCCCAAATGCGGCCGGATCAACCTGATGGGACTCTTCAGTGCGCTTCGCCGGCCGAGGCCGGGCGCTCGGTGCCGGAACTACGGACCTGATCTTCGACCCGGGCGAGGTGGAGAAGCATCGCCGCCTTGGCGCGTTCCGGATCGCCCTCGCGGATTGCCTTCCCAATAGCGCGGTGCTCGATCTGCGACTGCTCGCGATTGACCGTGTTCGCCGCGGTCACCTCGAGGACCGTGAACTCTAGGTCTCGAATGCCTCTGATGATGCTGAGGAGCAGTGGGTTCCCGGTCTGCCGGACGATCCATTCATGGAAGGCCAGGTCGTTCTCCGGGAACGTGTCCTCATCGGGCTCGTCGAGGGCCTTGAGCAGCTCGTCCATCTCGACCAGGTTGTCTTCCTTGACCGTGCTGGCTGCCTCCGCGGCCGCCGCTGGCTCGAGGAACCGCCTGACCTGGAAGAGGTCGAGGTACGACCCGTGGACCAGCCGGAACGCGTAGGTCAGCGGAGCGAGCAGGAGCTCCGGGGTCAGATCCGTGACGTAGGTTCCAGCGCCGCGACGGGACTCGACGATGTTCACGGCTGCGAGGCTCCGCAGGGCTTCACGCACCAGCGGGCGGGAGACCCCGAGACGGATCGCGAGCTCCCGTTCGGCGGGGAGGGCGGCTCCGGGAAGCAGTTCGCCCGCCACGATCATCGACACGACATGATCACGAACATCGTGTAGTGGGCCTGCCATAGGCCGGAGCATACCGAGGCGTGGACGCGGTAATGCGGCGGGCGGCCGGCGACCGCTCGTGGCAACAAGCCGTGGAGTTGCCGGGTAGCCACCCCCGTCCAGATCACCGCCATCACTCATCTGGCACCCGCCAGGGGCCGTGTCGCGTGACCCATGATTTCCCGCTCGGTCGTCGGGCCAGGGATCTCCTTTGCTATCGCGCCGGCACGGAACACGCATACCCGGTCGCTCAACCCGCAGACCTCCTGCATGTCCGAGCTCACCAAGAGCACCGCAACGCCCTGAGAGGCGATCTCGCGCAGAAGTTGGTAGATCTGTGCCCGGCTCCCTACGTCGACGCCCGCGGTGGGCTCGATAAGCACCAGCACGCGGGGGGACAACGAGACTGCTTTGGCGAGGACGATCTTCTGCTGGTTCCCCCCGCTCAGGGAACCAGCAGAGAGTTCCGGGCGTCGCGGGTCGACGGTGAACCGATCGATCGCCCGCACCGCGTTGACCTTCGTCCGGCGGCGCGACATCCACCGCAGCCGGCGTCCGGTGCGGGAGGCAATCTGTGCCCGGCTCGAGTAGGTCAACGCCAGGTTCTCGGCGATGCTCAGGCCGGCGATCAGCGCTTCTGAGCGGTCAGCCGGAACTAGTGCAATGCCGTGCCGCATCCCATCGAGTGCGGTGCGAGGCAAGGCGGTGGATCCATCTACGGATACCGCGCCCGCTTCTGCCCGACGGCTTCCGCACAGGGCTTCCGCTACAGGAACCATTCCGGCGTCCACTAGACCGGTGAGGCCGACAACCTCACCGCCGTTGACGATGAAGCTGACGGGCGGCTGACCCGTGACTCTCAGACCCTCGACCTGTAGAACGGGCACCTCGGTCGGGTCGGCCACACGGGGCGGGTACAACTGCTGGACGGGCCGATCCAGCATTGCCTCGATCATGGCGTCGACGGTCAACTCGTCCTTTGCCATCTCGCGAACGATCCGGCCGTCCCGAAGGATGGTCGCACGGTCGCAGAGCGCGGTGATCTCGTCGAGACGGTGGCTGATATAGACCAGCCCGACGCCGTCGCCGCGGAGCCGATCGAGCTTCTCGAACAGGTTGTCCCGATCAGCAGGAGTCAGTGCTGCAGTCGGCTCATCCAGTACGAGAACCTTGGCCTCGGCAGTCAGCGCCCGCGCGATCTGGACTAGCTGTGCCTGCGGCAAGGAGAGCTGCGAGATCTTCGTGAACGGATCGACACGAAGTCCCACCGATGCCACAGCCTGCTCGACAACCTGAGCGGCCTCGCGCCTGCTGAGGAAGCCGAAGTGCCTGGCGCGTTCGCCGGCTTCGGTTCGTCCCAGCAGGAAGTTGTCGACGATGCTCAGACCTCGGACCAGGGCCAGGTGCTGATGGATGGCGTGGATGCCCAGGCGCTCGGCATGGAGCGGCGACTGGAACGAAACCGGCGCGCCGTCGATCAGAACTTTTCCGTGGTCCGGGGAGTGAACCCCCGTCAGGATCTTCACGAGCGTCGACTTGCCGGCGCCATTCTCACCCAGCAGCGCGTGGACCTCTCCGGAGGCGACCGTGAGGTCGGCATCCCGCAGCGCGTAGACACCGCCGTAGCTCTTGGCGACCTGTTGGGCGGCCAGCACTGTCCGGCTCACTGACGTCGGTTCGGTAGCGTGGATCATCACGAAACTCCCGTCGCGTAGTCAGCAGCGGCCGGCCACAGCGTCATTCACGCGCTTGGCAAGGGCATCGTCGACATTGAACGGTTTTCCGTTGACGTCGACCGACTTGGCGCCGCCGGAGATCTCTTTGACCTGGTTGGTGGTGAGCAGGGTGATCGGTGGCTCGACCTTCTCCGGGACGCCCTGCCCGTCGAGGCGGGCGACAACCGAGTTGATGAACTCCGAACCGACGTGGTCCAGAAAGAGGATCCCGCTGGCGACGAACGTGCCTTGGTAGGTGGCCCGGAGGCCGATGCAGGTCCCGTTGTAGCCGATGACGGGTACCTTTCCCTTCAGATTGCGGGTTTCGAGCGCCGAGATCGCACCGAAGGCCATCTCGTCGTTGTCGGCGAACACCGCGTCTATGTCGGGGTGGGCGGTCAGGATGTCCGTCATCACGCGCAGAGCTTTGTCGCGTGCCCAGTCTGCCGGCTGGCGGGCGACGACAGTCGCCCCTGGGTTGGCTGCAGCCAGCCCCTGCTCGAACCCATTCGCGCGCTCGATGCCGGGCGTGTCAGCAGGGGCACCCTCGAGAACGGCGACTTTCGCCGCACCGTTTAGGTGGTGGCCGATCCACGTGCCCGCAACCTTGCCCCCTTCCGTCTCGTCTCCGATGATGGAGGTCACGACCAAGCCACGGTTTTGCGCGTCCTCGATCTCCGACTGCAGGATGAAAACCGGGATATTTGCGGCCTTCGCCTGCGTCAGGATCGGCATGATCTGCTGTTTGTCCCACGGTTCGATGCCAAGTGCCTTAACGCCTCGGCCGATCATCGCCTGCAGCTTGGTGACCATGTCCTGCATGTCTCGGCTGTCTTGAGAGAGCAGCTCGATGTTTCCTTTTGCGGCTGCCGCGGCCTCGGCCGCCTCCGACATGTCCTTGATGGCCGGGTTGTCCCAAGCCTGGGTCACCAGCCCAACCTTGATCTTGTGGCCGCTGTCCGTCCCCGGCCCCGCACATCCGGCCAGAAGCAGGACAGCCACTGCCCCCCACGCGATGAGCACCTTGCGCACCACTTTCACCTCCGGTTCCGAAGACCGCACAGCGGTCTCGCCTCCTCGCTTGGGGACGAAGTATGGACGACCGAGGCCAGAGGGGTCAACAGACTTGTCATACCAATTATTGTCGAAATGGCTCATCGCCCCACTGATCTGGCCATTAGTGGCTAATTTTGCGTAGATCGTCCGTCGACTCATCAAAACTGGTAATACCGATTGTGGGGCAGCGCGGTCGATGCGCAGAGCTACGACACAGCGTTCAAGCTCGACTCGATGGAGCCTGGAGCGGTCGGCACCCGGACGCGGCCGAAGATGCAGTCATCGCGCCTGTAACGACGCGTCAATCTGTTCAGATGCTGGAGATCGCGGACAAACTGGCCTCGGTGGCGTCGGCCCTGATCGGGCTCATCGGGCTGGCCATGACCGGTTTCGGTTTGTGGCTGCACCGCCGCGGGATGCCCGAACCTGTGGCGCTTGTTTAAGCATCGCAGCGGGTGACGACGCCAACTCGGCAATCACTGGGATCATGTCGGCGTGATCGTGTCGCTGATATACAAGGTGACCCGGAAGCTGTCCGTCCCAGCTCTGCTCATACTGCGGCACGAGAACCCGGTGCTGCGCCGACAGATCCAAGGACCCGTCCGGTACGAGTCTGCAGACCGGCACTGGCTTGCGCCGCTGTCCACACACGCATACCACCGCGCCGCTGGCTCAGGTCTTCCCCGTCACCCCAGCAACCCTGCTCGCCTGGCACCGCAAGCTCATCGCCACCAAGCGGGATTACAGCGCCCAACGCAGCCGAGCCGGCGCCCGCCCACCAAAGCCGCACTCAGAAAGCTCGTCGCCCGCCTGGCACGGGAGAACCCACTGGGCACCACAGGAGAGTCCAAGGCGAACTGGCGCGGCCCGGACACCCGATCGCCGCTTCAACGGTGTGGAAGATCCTGCGCGCGGCTGGGGTCGACCCAGCCGCGCGCCGGTCCGGGCCGTGCCGTTGCCGATAACCTCATCCACCCTGGTGAGAGCCGGTTGGCGGAATGTCGACGACGGTTGCTGGAGTCGGCGCTCTCGCGCAACTGGCGATCACCGCGGCATGCTGATCGACTGTGCTGCTGCGACTGGCCTACCTGGGCATGACGAACGCGTTCGCCGTGCTGCGCCTGCTGCCGATGACTGGCTGGCCGGGACAAGGTCGGCTGGGTGGCATCCTTCACGAGTACCAGCGCGCGGCATGACCTGCGCGGATGCGGTTTTCGGCAAAAGCAACGCCGGTGCCGGTCGCGTCGGTGCTGGCGACGTTGGTGACCAGATGCGGGCCGGCCGGTCACGGCGTCGTCGCAGGTTTCGGGTGACGTGGATCTTGCAGCGCCTTCCCAGCCGCAACCGCGCTTGGTCGCAAACCGGGCATCGGGGGCATAGGGGGGAGCAGATCCGCTCTCTGCTGGGCGGGCGGTCTTTCTCCTCCCCCACGCCACCTCCTCCCCACTGTTGTTGATGGTGCGGTGGTACTGCTTGATCCACGCCATGCGCAGGATGACGGCCGCGGGGATCTCCCGCCGCCACACCGGCGCCTGGTCGCCGTGAACAGCCTGAAGCAGGGCGAATCCGTCGGCACCGACCTGCACTGCCATCGCGGCGCGTTTGTCCCCGACGCAGCGTGGACGACCCAGCAAGCTCGCAATCTTCTGATGGGTCTCGACGACCAGGCAGCGGATTTCAGATGCGGAATGACGCACGCGCTCCTCGGCTTTTGATGGACCAAGGATTCGAGTACTGGGATAGTGTCGAGATGGAGTATATCGACTTGATATAATGGTAACTATTCACGTGGTTGGGAGAGGCGTTGGTCCCCAAGGGTTTCCTGTGACGGCGGCAGCGATGGCTTCGAAGGCGTTGATGCCGTGCTTGCG
>NZ_JBSFLZ010000141.1:0-18106 GCF_053599315.1 Saccharopolyspora sp. NPDC000995 | reverse complement strand
CGGCGCCTCCGCCACAGGGCCGAAAACCGAACAGCCTGTAGCCGGATTCGTCTGTTCCAGCTGTCGACCCGAGAGCTGTTCGATCACATGGGTCACCAGGGGGGTCAGGGTGGCCATGCCATCCCGGACCGAGGCCCGGGAACCTGCCAGGTTCACCACCAGCGTGCTGCCGGAGACCCCGACCAGGCCTCGCGACACCCCGGCCTCGACCGCGCCCGCCGCCAGCCCGGATGCCCGCAGG
Organism: Saccharopolyspora sp. NPDC000995; assembly: GCF_053599315.1. Taxonomy (NCBI): domain Bacteria; kingdom Bacillati; phylum Actinomycetota; class Actinomycetes; order Pseudonocardiales; family Pseudonocardiaceae; genus Saccharopolyspora; species Saccharopolyspora sp. NPDC000995. The sequence goes on along the minus strand of NZ_JBSFLZ010000141.1, from coordinate 17,865 downwards.
GCTTCCGCGATGCCCGGGACCGGGCGGTCCAGGACGCCCGCCGTCGCATCCGGCGTGACGTCCCGGGGCGACACACCCGTGCCGCCGACGGTGATCACCACGTCGACCCCGCCGATCACCGCGGTGTTCAGCGCGTTGCGGATGTCGACTGTCTCCCCGGCCACCGCGACGGTACCGTCGACGATGAAACCGGCTTCCTCCAGCAACTCGGTGACCAACGGACCGATGTTGTCTTCCTGCTCGCCCTGGGCTACCCGATCGTCCACCACGACCACGAGGGCCCGCCCCAACCGCTGCGCGCTGCGTTCCATGCCGGTAACCGTAGTGCCAAGGGTCTCCGCGGTCAGATCTATCGAGTTGGTGAGATCCACCATCCTCACCGGCCTGCGCGGAACCACGGTGCCTATTTCGTCGGACATGTTCCTCCAAGTCCTGCGATGTCGCCGAGCTGACTTTCGACCGTTGTGCGAAGCCGAGCCGTCGACCGCGCCGGGCTGCTCGGAGGGGGTAGGGCAGCCCGGCGCGGTCGACGTGGAACACGGCCGGCGAACCGGCCGTGCGTTGCGATCATCCCTTCTGGCCGGTCAGGGTGGCGTCCACGGTGCGATCGCCGCCCGCGCCGGTGACGGAGATCCGCACCCGTTCCCCGGGGCTGTGCGATCGGACCGCGGCCACCAGGGAGTCGGAATCCAGGATCGCCCGGTCGTCGATCTTGGTGATGACGTCGCCGGACTGGATCCCGGCCTGCTGGGCGGGTCCGCCGGCCGTGACGTCGCGGACCTGCGCGCCGGGCTGCTGCGCGTTGCTGATCCTGACTCCCAGGGTGGTCTGGGTGGCCGAGCCGGTGTCCTTCAGCTCGGTGGCGATGCGCCTGGCCTGGTCGATCGGGATCGCGAAGCCGAGCCCGACCGAGCCGGCCTGCTGCTGGCCCGAACCCGGGCTGTAGATCGCGGAGTTGATGCCCACCACATTGCCGTCCATGTCGACCAGCGGGCCGCCGGAGTTGCCGGGGTTGATCGCGGCGTCCGTCTGCAGCGCGTTGAGCACGGTGTCCTCGCTGCCGGATTCCCCACCGGCGCGCACCGGGCGGTCCTTGGCGCTGATGATGCCGCTGGTCACGGTGCCGGAGAGGCCGAACGGCGAACCGATGGCCACCACCGGCGCACCGACCGGCAGGTCGTCGCTGCGGCCGAGCCCGACCGGGGTGAGGCCGGCGATGTCGGCCTTCACCACCGCGAGGTCGGATGACGGGTCGGTGCCGACGACCCGCACCGAAGCCGAGCGGTTGTCGTGGAACAGCGCGGTGAGCTGGCCGCGCTGCCCGCCTCCGTCGACGACGTGGTTGTTGGTGAGGATGTAGCCGTCGCTGCTGAGCACGATCCCGGAACCCTCGCCAGCGCCGCGCGCGGTCACCAGCTGCAGCTGGACGACGCTGGGCAGCACCTTCTCGGCGACCTGCTGCACCGAGCCCTGCGGCGCGGTGCTCGCACTGCGCGCTGGCCGCGGCTGGTCCAGCGCGGTCACGGCGCCCTTGTCACCGCCGAGCTGGTACCCGACGTACCCGCCGACACCGCCACCGACCAGGCCCGCGACCAGCGCGAGCGCCGCCGCACCTGCGATCAGCCCGCCGTGCCGGTTCCGCTGCTGGGGCGGTTGGACCGGCGCGCTGTAGCCCCCCGACGGCCACGGCTGCGAATGCGGGAACTGCTGCGTCGAGTGCGGCGGCTGCGCCGCCCCAGCCTGGTGATGGGAATGTTGTGGCTGGGGCTGGACTTGCTGGTGATGGGCTTGCTGCTGTTGAGCATGCTCGGCTTGGGTTTGCGGCTGCTGGGGTTGCTGGGACTGGGCCTGGTGCTGCTCTTGCGGCTGAGCCGGAGCTTGGGGCTGCTGGGGCTCTTGCCGTTGGGGTCGCAGCGGCACCCCGGCTGGTGGCGTGTCGCCGGTGCCCGCGGCGGGCCCATCCGCCTGCGGCTTCGGTTCTTCCGGCTGATCGCCGGAGTTGCCCGGGGTGTGTTCGGTCATGGCTCCACCTTGCTCCTGATGGCTGAGAAGTGTCTGAGACCAGGCTGAGGGTCTGCCTGATAACCGTTGGGGCGGACTGTGATCTCCGACGTACGGAGCCGGTTGTCAGTCGTGCGGCGGCGCGGAGGCCAGTGAGCGCTTTTGGGCGTTGCAGCCCCCAAAAGTACTCGTGGGCATGGCGATGTCAGCCCCGGCGTGGCGCTTCGGACGGTGGGGGGCGGAAACGCCGGTCACCGCAGCCGGGCGGCGATCTGCTCCGGGGTGACGTCGTTGATCCACACCGCCATGCCGGACTCCGATCCCGCGAGGTACTTCAGCTTGTCCTCCGAGCGCAGCACCGAGAAGACCTCCAGGTGCAGCCAGGAAAGCTCCCGACCGGTGCTCACCGGCGCCTGGTGCCAGGCCGCGATGTAGGGCAGCGGGCGGTCGTAGAGCCCGTCGAGGCGGCGCAGGACGTCCAGGTACGTCACCACGAAGTCGTCGCGTTCGGCGTCGGTGAGCGCCGCGATGTCCGGCGCCTGGCGATGCGGCACGAGGTGCACCTCGACCGGCCACCGCGCGGCCGCGGGCACGAAGGCGGTCCAGTGCTCGGAGTCGACGATCACCCGCTCCCCCGCCGCGCGCTCGGCGGCGAGCACGTCGCCCAGCACGTGCCGACCGTGTTGCGCGAGGTACTTCTCGGCGACCTGCAGCATCTTTTCCGTCCTGGGCGTCACGAACGGATATCCGTAGATCTGGCCGTGCGGGTGGTGCAGGGTGACGCCGATCTCCTCACCGCGGTTCTCGAAGCAGAACACCTGCTCGACGCCGGGCGTCTCGGCCAGTCCTGCGGTCCGGTCGGCCCAAACGTCCACCACGGTCCGCGCCTGCGCGGAGCTGAGCTCGCCGAACGACGAGTTGTGGTCGGAGGTGAAGCACACCACCTCGCAGTGGCCGCTCGCGGGCGCGACCGGCACCATCGGCATCCCCTCCACAGTGGACGCCGCACCGGGAATGCCCTGGGCGAACGACGGGAACTGGTTCTCGAACACGACGACGTCGTAGTCCGGCTCCGGGATTTCGGTGGGCCGCCCGGGGGCGCTCGGGCACAGCGGGCACAGCTCGGCTGGCGGCTTGTAGGTCCGCACCTGCCGGTGCGCGGCGATCGCGACCCACTCGCCGGTCAGCGGTTCCCGCCGCATCTCCGAAGCCGGGGCCTGCGGCGGCAGGTCCCTGGTGTCGTCGGCGTCCCGGGTCCGCGACGGGTCGGCGTCGAAGTAGATGATTTCCCGGCCGTCTGCCAGGCGTCGCGCCGTCCTCTTCACTGCTCCTCCTCCACGCCCTGCTGATCGGCCAGCAGCAGCTCGACGTGCTCGGCCAGCAGCTGGCGTGCCTCGCCCGGCAGGCCCTGGTCGCTGATCAGCAGATCGACCTCGTCGAAGTCGACGATCGTGGAGATCCCGACCGTCGACCACTTGGAGCTGTCAGCGACCACGACCAACCGGCCCGCCGCCTCAGCCAGCGCCCGGTTCGTTTCGCTCTCGTTCAGGTTCGGGGTGGTGAAACCGGCCCGCGGCGCCATCCCGTGCACCCCGAGGAACACCAGGTCCAGGTGCAGGGAGCGCAGCGCCTGCACCGCGACGGGCCCGACCAGCGCATCCGACGGGGTGCGGACGCCGCCGGTGAGCACCACGGTGCGGTCGGTGCGGCCGCGCTGCTGCAGGGCGTCGGCGACCCGCACGGAGTTGGTCACCACCGTCAGGTCGGCGATCTCGTCGAGATGCCGCGCGAGCGTCCAGGTGGTCGTTCCCGCGGACAGGCCGATCGCGGTGCCCGGCCGGACCTGCTCGGCGGCCAGCCGTGCGATCGCCTCCTTCTCGGCGAGCTGCCGCACGGACTTGGCTTCGAAGCCCGGCTCGTCGGTGCTGCGGCCGATCATCGAGGTTGCGCCGCCGTAGACCTTCTCCACCAGGCCGCGGCGCGCCAGCGCGTCGAGGTCGCGGCGGATCGTCATGTCCGACACTCCCAGCCGCTGCACCAGGTCGCCGACCTGCACCGCCCCGGTGCGCCGCACCTCGTCGAGGATCACTTCCTGGCGTTGCCTCGCGAGCACTCCACCCGTCCCCTCAGCCGTCGGGGCCGCGCGCTCGTGAGGTTCTCCCCGGGAACGATCAACGACCCGCGCGGACGCCGAGCAAACAAGAATCAACATTACCCGAACCGGTGACCGGGCGTTTGACACGGCAATCCGGTGCCGCGGACGAAGCAGGCTGTTCATTGCTGTTCGATGTACTGCAGGCTGCCCGGCAGCGCCATACGCAGCAGTGCCCCGCCCTCGGGCGCCTCACCGGCCCAGACCGTCCCGCCGTGGCGCTCCGCGACCTGCTTGACGATCGACAGGCCGAGCCCGGAGCCCGGCAGGGTTCGAGCGTCGGAAGACCGGTAGAAGCGCTCGAACACGTACGGCCGGTCCGCCGCAGCGATACCGGGCCCGCTGTCGGCGACCTCCAGATCGGTGGTCAGGCCGTTGCCGGCCGGATGCAGGTCCACCCGAACCCGGCCGCCGTCCGGGCTCCACTTCGCGGCGTTGTCCAGCAGGTTCAGCACCGCCCGCTCCAGCGCGGTCGCGTCGCCCATCATCACCCACGGCTCCAGGCGGACGTCGAACTCGATGCGCGGTGCCCGGCGCCTCGCGCGGCTCAACGCGCGCTCCACCACGTCGACCAGGTCCACCGGCTCGTGCACGGCCTGTGGGGTGTCCTCCCTGGCCAGCTCGACGAGGTCGCCGACCAGTGCGGACAGTTCCATCACCTGCGCCTGGACGTCGGTGAACATCTCCGCCCGGTCCTGCTCGGACAGCTTCGGCGCGTCCGGTCGGGCCGAAGCCATCAGCAGTTCCAGGTTGGTGCGCAACGAGGTCAGCGGGGTGCGCAGCTCGTGGCCGGCGTCGGCAACCAAGCGCCGCTGCCGTTCCTGCGACTCGGCTAGGGCGCCGAGCATCTTGTTGAAACTCGTGGTCAGGCGGGCCAGCTCGTCGTCGCCGCCGACCGGGATCGGGCGCAGGTCGCCGGTGAGCGCGACGCGCTCGGTGGCCGCGGTCAGCCGCTGCACCGGCCGCAGCCCGGCGCGGGCGACCGCGGTCCCGGCAGCCGCCGCGAGCAAGATCCCGGCACCGCCCATCACCACCAGCACCACGCTCAGCTGCGCGAGCGTCCGTTGCGTGGGTTGCAGCGATGTGGACATCACCAGCGCGGCGTTCTGCCCGGTCGGGACCGCCACCACGCGGCTGTTGGTGCGTTGATCGGTGCGCAGCGACTCGCCGGTCTGGCCCTTGGCGACCGCCAGCTCGTCGAGGCTGATCGGTGGTCGGTCGTTCGGGCCGACCACGACGCCGTCCGCGGACAGCACGCTGATCTTGAAGTTCTGCGCCACGAAGAACGCCACCGGCACCTGCTGCAGGTCCGAGGTGCGCACCAGCGGGCCCTCGGCCGCTTCCACCGCGCGCTCGGTGAGGTTGTCGTCCAACTGCTGGTAGAGGCTGTCGCGCACGGTGATGAAGGCCGCGACCGACACCAGCGCAACCGCGCCAGCGACGCAGATCGCGGCCAGCCAGGTGACCCGGTTGCGCAGCGAGACGCGTTGAAACCGGCCTTTCGGGCGCTCATGCGGGTCGAGGTCGGGCGGAGGTGGTGCGGGGAGTGTCACGGCGGCGTCTCGCGGAGCACGTAGCCGACGCCACGGACCGTGTGGATCAACCGCGGCTCACCCTCGGCCTCGGTTTTGCGGCGCAGGTATCCGATGTAGACCTCCAGGGCGTTGCCCGAGGTCGGGAAGTCGTAGCCCCACACGTCCTCCAGCAGGCGGCTGCGGGTCAGCACCTGCTTGGGGTGCGCCATCAGCAGCTCCAGCAGGGCGAACTCGGTGCGGGTCAGGCTGATCGGGCGCTCGCCACGGCGGACCTCGCGGGTGCCCGGGTCCAGCTCCAGGTCGGCGAAGCGCAGCGCGGCCGGCTGCGCGTCCTGCCCGGCTTCCGGCGGGCTGGCGCGGCGCAGCAGCGCGCGCAGCCGGGCGAGGAGCTCTTCGAGCGCGAACGGCTTTGGCAGGTAGTCGTCGGCGCCCGCGTCGAGCCCGGCGACCCGGTCGGACACGGCGTCGCGCGCGGTGAGCACCAGGATCGGCAGGTCGTCCCCGGTACTGCGGAGGCGCCGTGCGACCTCCAAGCCATCCAGGCGGGGCATCATGACGTCGAGCACCATGGCGTCCGGACGGTTGCCAGCCAGGAAGTCCAGTGCCTGTTGACCGTCCGCAGCGAGCTCGACCTGGTACCCGTTGAACTGCAACGACCTTCGCAGCGATTCCCGCACGGCACGATCGTCGTCGACGACGAGGATGCGCATGGGAACAGTCTTACCCCTAGCCCTGAGAAGCAGCTGAGAACCCGCCGTGCGTCGCGGCACCCCGTGACATCCGTCTCCACTTCGGCGTGATTCCGGCGCGCGCCGTCACCCGGGGTGATCGCGCGCGCCGGATCGTTCACCGCTGCTGGAAGTGCCGGATGAGCGCGCGTGGCACCAGCTTGCGCTGCCCGTCGACGACGATCGGCACCAGATCGGGTGCCGCCGCCTTCCACTGCGATCGACGGTGGCGGGTGTTGCTGCGCGACATCTTCCGCTTCGGAACGGCCATGGCGGTCCTCTCGTGGTTGCGTTCGGTTTGGTGGGTGAAGCGAATGGGCCGTTCGCCTCCTCGGTCGAAGCGAACGGCCCATTCGCTCCCGACCCCGCGGGCAGGTCCGGTCGCGGCTGCCGGGCTCAGCGGATCCGGTCGCCGTAGCGGCGGCGGAACTTCTCGACCCGGCCCTGGGTGTCCAGCACCCGCTGGTTGCCGGTCCAGAACGGGTGCGAGTAGGCGGTCACGTCGATCACGATCAGCGGGTAGGTGTTGCCGTCCTCCCACTCCGTCCGCGTGCCGGACGTGGCGGTGGAGCGGGTCAGGAACCGGTCCCCGGTCGTGCGGTCCTGGAACACGACGGGCCGGTATTCGGGATGGATTCCTGGCTTCATGGCGTTTCTCCTCGTAGGTCTCAGCGCGGAACTGCTGGCGGCACCGCGTGGATTGCGGCTCCCGGCGATGCGCTACCGGGTGCCGGTCTCGCCGGTGGCGTCCGCGGTGGTCCCCGCCGGGTCGTCGCCGCACGGGTCGGTGTGCCAATCGCCGAACGGGTCCTCGTAGCTCGCCCACGCGCCCTCGCCTGCGGCGAGCTCGTCGTCGGTGAGCAGGGCGTGGCGCAGGGAGTGGACGATGTCCTGCGGGTTGGCCTCGTGGACGATCACGACCAGCTCCTGCATCCGGTCGCCGTAGTAGTCATCCCAGGTCAGCGAGGCCTTCACCTGCCGTTGTGGTGAAACGTCGGCCCACTGGTCCGGCTCCAGCGCGGCCAGCCACGCCCCGGCGTGCGCGACGCCGAGTCCACCGCCCGCGGATTCCAGCCACAGCGCGACGTCCGGCTGGCTGGCGACCCAGACGCGGCCGCGGGTGCGCACCACGCCGTCCAGCAGCACGTCGATCGCCTGGTGCAGCCGCTCCGGGTGGAACGGCCGGCGCTCCTCGAAGAGCACCACCGACACCCCGGCCTCGGTTTCCAGCGACGGCTGCCCGCGCAGCAACTGCCCCTGCGGCCCGTCGACTTCGCCGCGGCGCGCGTCGGCGGGCACCTTGGCCAGCAGCGCGGAAACGCCCAGGTCGTCGAGGTGCATGCCGGGCGCGTTGGGTGTGAGCCGAGCGATCACGGCCTCGGTGCGCACGTGGTTCCACCGGTCGCCGGCACGCCCGGCGAACACGATCGCGTCGGCGAATTCGACCTGCCCCACCGCGACCTGGGCGACGGTGCGCTCGTCATCCGCGCTGCCGCCGAGCCCTCGCTCGACGAGTTCCTCCTCGCCGGTCGCATCGGCCAACCAGGTCGCCAGGTCGACGGTGGTGACCACGGCCTGGACGTCGACGTCGTCGACGAGGGGGCGGTCGTCCACCAGGACGTGCTGCAGCGCCCAGCAGATGGTTTCCGGCTCCAGCGCCGGGTCGAGCTGCACGACGATCCGCGTCACTTCGGGCGCGGCGGCCAGCCTCCGCAGCAGCGGCAGCATGTCGAGGCGCAGCGTGCAGGACACGCAACCGTGCGCGAGCTCCAGGACCTCGGTGCTCTCGCTGTCGCCGTGACGGACCAGGCGCCGAATGACTCCCTGGGCGACTTGGCGCAGGTCGTGGTGCACGAGCGCGGTGCCCGCCGGATCTTCTCGCCGGGCCGTTTCGGCGGCCGCCGCGACCTGCCCCGCGCGGATCCCGGCCACCATGATCAGCGGAATCCGCCGGTTCGCGGACGACTCGGTTCCCATCCCCACCTCAATTGACAACGGTTTTCATCTGACGCGGACACACGCTACTCTCGACATCGACAAAATGAAAATGGATGTCATTATCGAGAGGTAGGTCATGTCCATCCGCTGTCAGGTGACCGGGAAGAAACCCGGCTACGGCAACCAGGTCTCCCACTCCAACCACCGCACCCGCCGCCGCTGGCTGCCCAACGTGCAACGGCGGCGCTACTGGCTGCCGTCCGAGAACCGCTGGATCCGGCTACGCGTGTCGACGAAGGGCATGAAGACGATCGAGAAGCGGGGCATCGAGTCCGTAGTGGCCGAGATGCGAACGCGAGGGGAGCGCCTCTGATGGCCAAGAGCACCGACGTCCGCCCGGTAATCAAGCTGCGCTCCACGGCCGGCACCGGCTTCACCTACGTGACCACCAAGAACCGCCGGAACGACCCGGACCGCCTGGTCCTCCGCAAGTACGACCCAGTCGCCCGCAAGCACGTCGAATTCCGCGAAGAACGCTAGCCGGTGATTCCCGGCTCGTCTTGACCAGTGAGCATTCGCGAGCCCGGACAGTTGAAAGGAACGGCCGAGTGGCCAAGAAGTCAAAGATCGCGCGCAACGAGCAGCGCCGCGAAATCGTCGCCCGCTACGCCGAGCGGCGAGCGGAGCTGAAGAAGATCATCGTCGCCCCCGGGAGCAGCCCGGAGGAACGCGACGCCGCACAGCGCGAACTGCAGCGCCAGCCGCGCAACGCGAGCCGGGTGCGGCTGCGCAACCGCGACGCCGTCGACGGGAGGCCGCGCGGCTACTTCCGCAAGTTCGGCGTCTCCCGGGTGCGGCTGCGCGAGCTCGCGCACTCCGGCGAACTGCCCGGCGTTACGAAGTCAAGTTGGTGATCCGTGCGCAACAACGACCGGCGCAGCGTCCGCCGCAAGCCCAACCTTCTCCAGCGCGAAGGCGTCGTCCAGGTGGATTGGAAGGACACCTCGCTGCTGCGCAAGTTCATCTCCGACCGGGGCAAGATCCGCTCCCCCCGCGTCACCGGCCTGACCGCGCAGGAGCAGCGCGAGGTGGCGAAGGCGATCAAGAACGCCCGCGAGATGGCGCTCCTCCCCTACCCGTCGAACGGCCGGAAATGAGGCGTTCGACCAGGTGAACGGGCGTGAGTGCGTTGGGGTGCTGTAGAGGCTGCCTGGGAACTCGTTCTGCGTGGACGTTTCCGCTGACTGCCTCGGCGGGAGCGACCTGATTCCGGCCTCACCAATCGGGTTGAGGCGAACGGACTGTTCACCTCGGTAGGCGAGACAAACGGATGCTCCGTTCGCTTCAACCAGAACCTTCCAGTACTGCCTCTACAACCCCCAAAGCACTCACGGGCCATTACCAGGCAACCCTTCCCTGCCCGTCCGATAGCAGGTGTTGCGGTTGCCCGGCGCGGATGCCCCTTGCCCCGTTGCTCCATCGGGCGGCAGGATGAGCAGCGATGATCGCCGGACGAGCCCCTAAGTTGACCGACACCGCCCCCGCCGCCGAACTCTACGACGTGATCAACCGCCGCCGCGACGTGCGCCGCGAGTTCACCGGCGGCGAACTCCCCGACCCCGTGCTGCGCCGCGTGCTGACCGCCGCGCACAGCGCGCCCAGCGTCGGCCTGTCCCAACCGTGGGACTTCGTCCTCGTCCGCGACGACGCCACCCGCCGCTCCTTCCGCGAGCACGTGCTGGCCGAACGCAGCGTGTTCGCCGCCCAGCTCGACGGGGAACGCGCCGAGACCTTCGCCAAGATCAAGGTCGAGGGCATCGTGGAGTCCTCGCTGGGCATCGCCGTCACCTACGACCCGAACCGCGGTGCACCCCAGGTGCTCGGCCGTCACGCGATCGCCGACGCCGGCCTGTACTCGGTGTGCCTGGCCATCCAGAACCTGTGGCTGGCCGCCACCGCCGAAGGCCTGGGCGTCGGTTGGGTCAGCTTCTACCGCGAGGAATTCCTCCGCCGCCTGCTGGGCATTCCGCAGGGGGTGCGTCCGGTGGCATGGTTGTGCGTGGGACCGGTGCGGGCCCTGGCCGAGGCACCTGACCTGGAACGCCACGGCTGGCGGCAGCGGTTGCCGCTGGAGCAGGTCGTCCACTACGACAAGTATGGCCACGGTCGCAACCGGTAGCCTGTAGACCACGAAAACCGCTCCGGCACGCGGTTCCGCTACTAGGTGCGCTCCTGCGAGGACGTGGTGCAGCAGGATGATTTGCTGATGGTCGGCCACCTGCCGCCCCAAGACCGCCACGTGCGGTTGTTGCTGGACTCCGGCCGTTTCGCCGAGGCCAACGCGGCGTTCGACGAGCTGCTCGCGGCCGGGGCGAACCACGTCGACGAGCGGTGGAACCGGCCCACCGTCCTGGTGCACCGGGCCTCGGTTGCGTGGCGCTTGGAGCGCATCCCGCTCGCCCTGGAGCTAATCGCCGAGGGCTGGACCGACCTGGACGTGGACCGCCCCGAGGGCGCGGCGGCCGCCCACACCATCAGCATGCTCGGCTACCTGCTGGAGACGATCGGCCACCGCGGCCCGGTGCTGGAACTGATGGCTCTCTCGGTGCGGATCGCCCGCGACTCCGGCGAACAGCCGGCGCTGGCGCATTGCCTGAACCGGGAGGGCAATGCGCGGGTGTTCCGCGCCGTCCGCGCCGTCACCCGCCCGGACGAATCAGGGGCGGAGCAGTTCGCGTTGGCCCGCGACCTCTTCGACGAGTCGCAGGCGCTGTCCAAGCCGGGTCAGGTGAAACGCTCGGCGCTGGCCGGGTTCGCGCGGGCGCTGGCCGGTGTCGGCGACACAGCAGACGCGGAACAGGCCGCCCTGGAGGCGCTTACGCTGGGGCGGGCCGCAGACGACTGGTTCACGGCTTCGGTGGCGAACTGGGTGCTGGCGGTGGTGCGCCGCGACCAGGGCCGCCTGGAGGAGGCCCGGACGTTCGCCAGCCGCGCCCTGGGCGGCGCCGAAACGATCCGCGACACCATGCTGATGATGCAGTTCTCCCTCGACCTGGCGGCGATCTGCGAAGAGCTGTCCGACCCGGTCGGCGAATCCGCCGCGCTGCGGCGAACGGTCGCAGCGGGCAGCACCGCGGTGGACGTGCTGCAGGAGGGATTGGGACAGGCCTTGGAGCAGCGCCGCGTGGCGGTGCAGGCGCAGCGCATGGCGGTGGCCGCGCAGGAAGCCGCGCTACGCGACCCGCTGACCGGTCTGGCCAACCGACTCGGTCTGGAGCGACGCGCGCCCACGCTGCTCGAGAGCACCGCCGCGGCCGGGCGGGTGCCGTGGCTGTTGCTGCTGGACGTGGACTGGTTCAAGGACGTCAACGACCTCGCGGGCCACACCGCGGGCGACGTCGTGCTCCAGGAAGTCGCGCAGTTGCTGCGCCGCGAATGCCGCGCCGACGACCTGCTCTGCCGGTGGGCCGGAGACGAGTTCGTGGTGCTTCTCGTCGACGCCTCCGAGGAGTCCCGCGACGCCGGGCCGATCGTCGCCGAACGGGTCCGCGCCGCGGTGCACCGGCACGACTGGCAACTGGTGCTCGGGCGGACGACGAGGCCGCCGACACTGAGCATCGGGGTCGCGGCGGGCCCGGCGAACCTGGAGCACCTGTTCACCGCCGCCGACATCGCGCTGTACCGGGCAAAGCGGGGCGGGCGCAACCGCTGGGAGGTCGACGATAACCGGTCGACCGCGCGCCGGTCGACCGCGCGTTGAGGCGGATCCGGCTCGGTTAGGATCGGTCGCCATGCCCACCACGCTGCGCCCCGATGGCGGCGGATTTTCCCTGCGCAGCAAGGTAGAATCCAGCATCGACCCCGGAAGCCCGGAAGCCCGGAAGCCCGGAAGCCCGGAAGCCCGGAAGCCCGGAAGCCCGGAAGCCCGGAAGCCCGGAAGCCCGGAAGCCCGCAAGCCCGCAAGCCCGCAAGCCCGCAAGCCCGCAAGCCCGCAAGCCCGCTGGTGGCGGCCATGTCCGCTGGGCCCGCCCGGGCGGGGCGCTGGGACTCCGCGCCGGTGCAGCGCCGGATCCTCGGCGTCGTGAGAACTCTGGCCGCACTGGACCGCCTGTTGGACGTGCTCCCGGTGCTCGCGGACGACATGCGGGTAGAGACCCGCTTCGCGGTGGCGGCGGGATCGGAGTTCGCCGCGAACCTTGCCGACGAGCTGCACCGCTCGCATGCGCAGGTCGTGGACTGGGAGCACGCCATCGGCAAGGACTTCGACTTCGCGATCTCGCCGAGCGGCAACGGCCCCCTGCACGAGCTGGAGGTCCCGGTGCTGACGCTGCCGCACGGCGCCGGGCACCACAAGCTGCGCGCCACGGAAACCGGTGTGGCAGAGGAAGTTTCGGGCCTGTCCACCGCCCAGCTGATGCACGAGGGCCGGGTAGTCCCGGCGGTCGTCGGCCTCTCGCACCCGAACCAACTGGCCGAGCTGCGGCGCAGCTGCCCGGAAGCGGTCCCGCGCGCCGAGGTGATCGGCGACCCCTGCTTCGCGCGCCTGCAGGTCAGCCTGCCGATGCGCGAGCAGTACCGCGCAGCCCTCGGGACCGGTCCGCGAAAACTGGTGGTCCTGGCCTCGACCTGGGGTCCGCATTCGCTGTTCCGCCACCAAGGCGGGCTGGCGCAACAGCTGGTCGCCGCGCTACCCGCCGACTACCAGGTTGCGCTGGTGCTGCACCCGAACGTCTGGAGCAGGCATGGCGGCCTGCAGCTCGAAACCTGGCTGCGGACGGCCCTCCGCAGCGGGCTCGTCCTGGTTCCAAGGCTGCGCAAGTGGCAGGCCGCGCTGGTCGCCGCGGACGTGGTCGTCTCCGATCACGGGTCGCTGACGTTCTACGCTGCCGCGCTGGGAAAACCGCTGCTCCTGGCGGCTTTCGGCACCGACGAGGTGGTCCCCGGCTCCCCGATGGCGCTGCTGGGAGAACGGGCGGAACGCCTGGACCCGGCCGGGGACGTGCGGGCACAGATCGATGCGGCGAGGCCGATCCCGGGTCATCGGCAGCTCGCCGACCTGGCCTTCTACGACGGCCCCTACCGGCGTCTTCGCGAGCTGATCTACCGGCGACTGGAACTCCCGGAGCCGCCGTGGCCCGCCCGTCCGGAGCCGGTGGAGCTGTTCCACCCGTGAGTGGTCGTTCCGGTAACGATCACGCAAGATCGAGCTTGCGTTGCACCCGCTCCCTCTTCGGGCTCTGCGCCTGCTCGTAGATCGCCAGCGCTTCCTCCAGGCAGTCCCGCGCGCCCGGCTGCCCGGTCGCGGTCAGCGAGTCGGCGAGCAGTTCCAACGGCTCGGCGAGGTCGAAGGAGGCCTGCCGCTCCCGGGTCGCGGAAATGGCGTCCCGGATCAGCTTGATGGCCTGCTCGTGCTGTCCGAGCGCCTGGTGCGCCCGAGCCGCGGCGACCCTGATCTGTCCGGGAGTCCGCTTGTCCTCGGTGAATTCCGCGATCCGCTCCAGGGCGGCCCGCAGCACCTCCAGGGCCTCGTCGTGGCGGCCAAGCCCGGAAAACGACTTGCCCATCAGGTATTCCTGCAACGCCATGCCGCGACGGCGCCCCAACTCCTCGTTGAGCCGCCGCGATCGCTCGAAATTTTCGACTGCTCCGTCGAATTCGCCGCGCGAGTGCATCACCTTGCCCTGGAATTCCAGCGCGGAAGCCAGGATCCGCCGATGCCCGGCCCGCTCCGCCGCTGCGACGGCCCGCGCGCATTCCTCCTGCGCTTCGGCGAGCTCGTCGCACTCCATCAGCAGCTGCCCGCGCAGGCTCCGCATCCGGGACTCCGCGATGGGATCCTCGATCTCCTGTGCGCACTTGATGGCCAGTTCCAAAGCCCGCAACGTGTCGGAATAGTGCTTGTGCTGGTTGTGCAGCGCCCACAATGGACCGTCGCAGAGCGCGATCACGTCGACGCACAAACCACTTTCTTCTGCCAACCGAATTATGCCGAGCAGGTTGATCCGCTCCCGCTCCAGCCACTCCAGCGCTTCTTCCCGAGTAGCGAAGGGATTCTCCCCGGCGATGTCGTCGTCCACGACGCGGAGGCGGCTCGGCTCCATCACGATCCGGTCGGCGAAGGCGCCCTGCAACCGATACCAACCGACGAGGCGCCGCAGCGCGTCGTCGCGCTTCGCGGCGCCGAGCGCCCGGACGGCTTCGGAGGAGGCGTGCTCGTCCACGAGGTCGTGGAGCAGGTACTGCTCTTGATCGTTCTCTTCCACCAGACAAGTCCTGTGCAGCTCGGCGAGACGGGATTCGGCGTCGATCTCAGCGAGATCGGCTAATGCCGCCACCGCCCCGGCCGAGAACACGGGGCCGGGGAACACACCCAGCCACGCGTACAGTTCCTTTTGGGCTTCCTGGAGTTCCCCGACCGCGAGGTCCAGGGCCGAGAAGACCTTGTGGAGGTGCTTCCGCCGCTGGCCGGAGAGCTCCCGAACCGCCCGCGCGATGCTCCAAGACGCTCGCCGCTGCAACAGACCAACGACGACGCGCAGCGCGATCGGCAGCCCGCCGCACTGGTCCACGAGCTCCACAGCGGCGGCTGGCTCGGCATCGACCCGCGCCCGCAGCCCGTTCCGCCGCAGGTAGTCGAGGGCGTGCGGCGGCGCGAGCGCACTCAGCCGAATCGGGCGAATTCCCTCCGGAACCAGGTCGACGGCATCTTCTCGGGCCGTGCACAGCACGAGGCTCTCCGCAGAGGCGGGCAACAACTTCTCAATCTCACCGAGGTCGGCCACGTCGTCGAAGAAGAACAGCATTTTCCGGCCCTTGGTCCTGCTGCGCAGCAGGGCGATCTTGTCGTCCGTCACCAGCGGGACCCGGTCACCGTCAACGCCGAGCGAACGCAAGCAGTGCTCGGCGGCCTCGTCGAGACTCCGCCGGCCGAGGTCGAAATCGAACACCACCTGGCCGTCCTCGAACGCCTCGATCACCCGGTGCGACCAGTAGGCGCCCAGCGCGCTCTTCCCGACCCCGTTGATCCCGCTGATCACCACGCACCCGGCCCGAGCCCCGCGCCGCTCGGCCAACAGCTCGTCCAGCGCTTCGCACTCCGGCTCCCGATCGACGAAGTTGACCGGCTCCGCCACCAGCTGCCCCGGCGGCTCCTGCTCCTCGCGGAAGTGCACGTCGCCGTGAACGGCCTCGACCTGCACGAGATTGCGCACCGAACCGCTGTTCTCGTTGCCCATACCCACCCCAGAGGAGCCGAACGGTGACGATCACCGACGATACGCGACGGAAGCCTGCGACCGGGTGAGACACTAGGGACGCCAACCGGGTTTCGGCGGCAAACGGCGGTGCAGGTACGCTCCAAGACGGGTCGAAGACCAAGCCCTCGTAGCTCAGGGGATAGAGCACCGCTCTCCTAAAGCGGGTGTCGCAGGTTCGAATCCTGCCGGGGGCGCCAGCCAGATCAGCCCGCTGACCTGCGGCGGGACGCCAGATCGATGACCTTGGCTCCCGCCGGGGAGTCGTCTCCGGGCAGCAAATGGGCAGCAAACGTCTGTTCGACTTGCTCGCGAGCGGCTTGATCGGACGGTGTCGGCGCGGAGCTCCGCGGCTCGCTGAGAGCGGCACGGACCGCGTCCCAACGGGTATCGCGCCGCTGAACAGGACGAAGAAGCGGTGGCATCCTGGAGAAAGTCGACCTGGCCGCAGGTAAAAGGATCGCGCGCAGGCTGGGCGCGTGGATCTGTTTCGCCGACGAGGCGGGGCACACGCTGAGACCAGCCAGGGCCCGTACCTGGGCCCCGCGAGGATCAACACCGGTAGTCAAGGTCACCGGTAAGGGATCGGGACGGATCTCGATCGCCGGGATGACCTGTTACCAGCCGGGGCAGCGATCCCGGCTGATCTACCGCATGATGATTCACCGCGGCCGTAAGGGTGAAAAGAAAGGCTTCCGGGAACGCGACTTCGCCGACCTCCTCGACACTGCCCATCAACAGCTCGGCGGGCCGATCGTGCTGGTCTGGGACAACCTCGGCGGCCACACCTCGGCGCTGATGCGCCGACTACTGGCCGGCCACCGGTGGCTACACGTCTACCAATTACCCTCCTACGCCCCGGAACTCAACCCCGTCGAGTCCGTGTGGTCACACCTCAAACGCAGCCTCGCCAACTTCGCTGCCGGCACCATCACCAACCTGGCCACACTGGCACGCACCCGACTCAAACGCATGCAGTACAAGCCCGGCCTCATCGACGGATTCCTCGCCAGCACCGGCCTAGCCCCACCATGAATTCGCGCCGATGAGATCGACGCCGTGGCCCGCTACCTCGCCGCGAACCCGCTGCCGCCCGGTCCCCGTGGCCCGCTAGGCGATCCGGGACCGACGTGCCCAGACGGCTACGAACTGCGCCCGGTGCTGTTGCTCGCTCCTAACGGCGTGAGCACGTACGAGGGCTCCCGCCCACCGCCAACGACAAGGGGCGGCACCGCGCCGCCTGAACCAACGCGCCCCGGGTGCGGGGAAGCTTTTCGTTGGGTGCCCGGCCCGCTGGGGGTTCAGGCCGGACAACCACAGTGCCACGGAGGGGGAGGTTGTGGCGGCAGCGACCATAGCCCACCGGCCGGGGTGCGGCGGGGCGGCCTTGCTTGCGGTAGAAGCAGACGGCGTAGACCCACTTGAGCCACAGGCTGAGGGAGGTTCTCGCCGACGGTAGGCGACAGGGTGTTGTTGGACTGCTCTTGGGGACAAATCTGATTTCCGGTAGCGGACCGAGACTGGTAGCAATGGCGGTATGAAACCCGCCGAGATCATCGAGGCCGCCGCTGGTTGTTTGAACCCCACCGAGCAGGACGACCGGGCGTCCGGAGGCGTGGCCGCTTCGATCGTCACGCGTAATGGCGATGTGTTCCTCGGGGTCTGCATCGACACCGCGTGCAGCATGGGGTTCTGCGCCGAGCACGCAGCGGTCGCGGCGATGGTCACTGCGAGGCAGTTCCAGATCGCCCAGGTAGTCGCGGTGACTCGCGATGAGCGAACGAACACCCTGATGGTCCTGCCGCCCTGCGGTCGTTGCCGCGAGTTCATGTATCAAATCGACCGCCGCAACCTCGATGCCGAAGTTGTCCTAGGGACGGACTGCGTCACGACCTTGGGCGAGCTGCTTCCGGCTAGGGAGGCCCAGGCAGTCGAAAGTCCCAGCGGCTGACCTGCCATGAGCAGGTATTGTCCAGTACTCCGCAGTAGGTTGTTCTGCCGCCGAAGCACGAGCGCCCCACGCTGTAACCCTGATCGGGTTCGGCGGACTATCCGACAACGCGCCGTCTGAACCAACGCGCCCCGCACCGGCGGGGTCAAACGGTCGTAGCGACGCCGAGATAGGATCTTGGTAGCGTCGATCGATGGGAATTGTGAATGAGCCGGCACGAGCCACTGCGGTTAGAGGAGCGAGAGATCATCTCGCGAGAATTAAGCAGGGAGCGCTCGGCTCGATTCATCGCGAAGACGCTGGGTCG
>NZ_JBSFLZ010000140.1:0-18188 GCF_053599315.1 Saccharopolyspora sp. NPDC000995 | reverse complement strand
GGACCAGGAGTGGTTCAACGGACATGGCTTGCATCAGCTTCGTGGCACTATCCGTTATCCGAAGGCGGCGTAACCATGTCAAGAAGATCATCGGTCAGCCGTATGCGGGAAAACCGCACGTACGGATTGAAAGGGGGATGGGGAACCGGGTCCTTCGGGACACCGCGCCCCTGACTACCAATGGCTTTTGACGTGGAGAAGATCCGGGCGCAGTACCCGGCGCTGGCGGACGGTCGGGCATGGTTGGACGGCGCTGCGGGCACCCAGGTCCCGCAGCCGGTGATCGACGCGGTCAGCGATGCTTACCGGCTAGGGATGTCCAACGTCGGCGGTCCGTACGGGTCCAGCCGCCGCGCCGCCGGGATCGTCGCGGAGGCGCGGGCGTCCGTCGCCGACCTGGTGGGCGCCCCGAGCCCTGCGTGCGTGGTGTTCGGCCCGAGCATGACCGCCCTGACCTACCGGTTCGCCACCGTGCTCGCCGCCGGTTGGCGGCCCGGCGACGAGATCGTGGTGACGCAGCTGGACCACGACGCAAACGTGCGCCCCTGGGTGCAGCACGCGCAGCGGGCGGGTGCGGCCGTGCGGATGGCGGAGCTGGATCCCGCGACGGGCGAGCTGCCCGTCGGCCACGTCACCAGCCTCATCGGCGAGCGCACCAAACTGGTCGCCGTCACGGCGGCCTCCAACGTGCTGGGCACCATGCCTGACCTGCGGGCGATCACCGACCGGGCGCGGCAGGTCGGCGCCCTGTCCTACGTCGACGGGGTCCAGCACTGCCCGCACGCCCACGTGCGCCTGGCCGACCTGGGCGCCGACTTCTACGCGACCAGCGCCTACAAGTGGGCGGGCCCGCACCTGGCCGCGGTGGTCGCCGCCGACCAGTGGTCGCTGGAGAACCTGCACCCGGACAAGCTCACGCCCTCGCCGGACACCTCGCCGGAGCGGTTCGAGCTCGGCACCAACCCGTTCGCCGCGTTGGCCGGGGTGGTGGCCGCCGTGGAGCACCTGGCCGGGCTGGATTCCGATGCCGACGGCAGCCGGGCCGAGCGGCTGGCGGTCTCCCGCCGCTCAGTGCAGGCCCACGAGGACGAACTGGCCCGGGCGCTGTTCGATGGGCTCGCCGCGCTGGACGGGGTGGTTCGCTACGGCGCTCCGGAGGGCGCATGCACTCCCACGGCGTTCTTCGGGCTCCCGGGGAAGGAACCCGCAGCCGTCGCGGAGCAGCTCGCCGAGCGAGGTCTGAACGTCTCCTACGGGCATTCGTACGCCTGGGAGGCGGTGCACGCCCTCGGAATCGGCCCGAAGGGCGGCGTGCGGGCCAGCCTGTCGCACTACACGAGCCGGTTGGAGGTGCAACGACTGCTCGACGCCCTGGCCGAAATCGCCGGCTGAGAACGGGCGTTTCCACAGGTGGTCGGCCGCGAGTGCTCCTGGGCGTGAGGGCACCGGAACGCGCTCGCGGGGCCTGACCAGGCGAAGCCCCTGCGAGAACGACCGGGCCCCCGCAGGGAAGCTGCGGGGGCCCGGTCTTCGGTCTGACGGGTTCTTACTGCTCGTCCTGCTGGAGATCGGCCTGCACCTCGCGCAGCCCGGCCTCGTACGCACGGGCGTGGTGCCCGCAGAACAGAAGCTCGCCACCGGATGGCAATACGGCGCGAAGCTTCGCAGCGGCCCCGCAGCGGTCGCAGCGGTCGGCGGCGGTCAGCTCGGGGCGGGTGAGCGTTCCCGGCATCGTGATCTCCCTCCGTCCCGGCGTCGGAATCACCCGACGCCCTCGATCCTGCTACGACCACCGTTCGCCCACTGGCTGCGGGAGCGGTGCTCGTTGGCTCCACTCTTCCAGACGCTTCGGCCCCAGTCAGTGTTCCCGCGCCGGTGGCGACGGTCGTCACCATGAAGTACCCGGTTGTAGCAGAACCGCTCGCGGAGCGTGATCAAAGACCGCAAAAGGCCTCGTGACATGGGGAAATAACGCCTGGTGAGGCCGGTTTTCGGAAATCGATGACGATCAGGACCCGGACATTTGGTGTTTCAGATCACAGTTCGGGCGCCGGTCCGCAGTCGCCGGTTCCGCTGGAAGCGAACAGGAAATCCCACCATGCGGACGGTTTTCGACGCGAAAGTGCCCTCCGACAGCCCTCTCAGGCGTCTCCAGCGACAGTTCGGGCACCCCGCGCAGGCGGCACGCTCAAGCGATGGGCCGCGGCTGGTGGCTCCCGGTCGTGAGCCGCGGCTCACCGCCGCGTGGTCGGGCCGTTCTGGACAGCGGTGCCCAGCACAGATCATCCAACCGGAATCGAATCCACGCCGACCACGTGCTTCACTTCGTGATCAGCCCGCACGGCCCGACGAGGCTGTCGGAGGTGGCGCGGAGGTCGGCTCAGCGGGCCCCGGGCCAGTCGAGGGTGACGGTCTGCCCCGGGTTTCCGACGGTCCCGGTTTTCGAGCCCGAGGTGCCGATCCCGGCGCTGCCAGAGGTCCCCGGCGTGCCGGGGGTGCCGGACGGGACCGAACAGAGCTCGAGTGGCTTCACCTGGTCGGTCAGCACGGGCGGCGAAGCCGGTGCTTCCGCTGCGGTGGGCACCCGTGCGGGAAGCGCGGCACCGGCCCCCAGCAGCACGGCCAGCGCGGCGAATGCGGTGAGCGCGAGGGCGAGGAACCGAAGGGCCATGATGCGCACCCCCTTGTGCGGCTGCCTCTTGAGGTTCGGTTTTCCCAGGATGGCCTCCCGCGCCCGGATGGACGCGGGCAGAACGTCCCGATGTGGTTGGGCACCCGAAAAGACCGATGCCGCCGACCCGCGAGATCGCAGGTCGGCGGCATCGGCCGAGATGAAGCTCAGTCCAGGTAGTCGCGCAGCACCTGGGACCGGGACGGGTGGCGCAGCTTCGACATCGTCTTGGACTCGATCTGCCGGATCCGTTCCCGGGTCACCCCGTAGACCTGGCCGATCTCGTCCAGCGTCCGCGGCTGGCCGTCGGTCAGCCCGAACCGCAGCCGGACCACGCCGGCCTCCCGCTCGGACAGCGTCGCCAGCACCGACTGCAGCTGGTCCTGCAGCAGCGTGAACGACACCGCGTCGACCGCGACGACCGCCTCGGAGTCCTCGATGAAGTCACCGAGCTGGCTGTCGCCCTCGTCGCCGATGGTCTGGTCCAGGGAGATGGGTTCCCGGGCGTACTGCTGGATCTCCAGCACTTTCTCCGGGGTGATGTCCATTTCCTTGGCGAGCTCTTCTGGCGTGGGCTCGCGGCCCAGGTCCTGCAGCAGCTCGCGCTGGATCCGGCCGAGCTTGTTGATCACTTCGACCATGTGCACCGGGATGCGGATGGTGCGGGCCTGGTCTGCCATGGCGCGGGTGATGGCCTGCCGAATCCACCAGGTCGCGTACGTGGAGAACTTGTAACCCTTGGTGTAGTCGAACTTCTCCACCGCGCGGATGAGGCCGAGGTTGCCCTCCTGGATGAGGTCCAGGAACGCCATGCCGCGGCCGGTGTAGCGCTTGGCCAGGCTCACGACCAGGCGGAGGTTCGCCTCCAGCAGGTGGTTCTTCGCCCGCTCGCCGTCGCGCACGATCCAGCGCAGGTCGCGGCGCATCTGGGTGGTCAGCTGTTCGCCGGCCTCCTCGACCTGCCGCAGCCGCTCTGCGCCGTAGAGACCGGCTTCGATGCGCTTGGCCAGCTCGACTTCTTCCTCGGCGTTGAGTAGCGCAACCTTGCCGATCTGCTTCAGGTAGGCGCGCACCGAGTCGGCCGAGGCCGTCAGTTCGGCGTCCTTGCGCGCCTGCCGGAGCGCCTCGGACTCCTCTTCGTCCCAGACGAAGTCGCCGGATTCCTTGGTCTCCTCCTCCGGAACCGGCTCTTCTGGAATTTCCACCTCGACGTCGGCGAGGTCGCCGACGTCCGGGGACGTCAGGTCGGTCTCGATCGGTTCGTCGATCTCCATGCCCTCGCCGCTGCCCTTGGCGGAAGCCGACTTGGTCGACTTCTTAACCGGGGCCTTGGCGCCCTTCTTGGCCCCCGCCGACTTCGCAGCGGTGGTCTTGCGGGCCGTCGACTTCGCACCCGTCGAGCTCTTGGGAGTGCTCTTGCGCGCGGCGGTGGAGTTCGTCTGCTCGGTGTCAGACGAAGCAGCCGCCTCCGAAGCTGGGGTGGCCTGGGACTGGCCCGACTGGGACTGGGCACCGCCGGTTGCTGCAGCGGAGCGTCGGGTTGCGGTTTCTGCGGCTGCCACGTACGCCCTTTCGCGACGGTCGATCAGGGCAGGCCGGAGGGCGCGAAACCTCGGCCGCCGAAGGTCGGGGAACAACCCACTGGATCCAGCCCTGCGGCTGTTGAGGAAACACCCGTGCCTGGCTCGGTGTTCTCCTCGATGAGGACTTCGAATCAAGTGGGCCGTGTTCCATTGTAGCTGCGATGCGGGGGTGCGGTTCCGCTGCAAGGCGGAGTCCGCGCGTCCCGACATGTGCTAAGCGGTCGGCAGATCAGGCGTTGTGCCTGGTCGCAGCTGCCGTCGCGGCCCCGACGATTCCTGCGTCGTTGCGGAGCGCCGCGGCCACCACCGGCGTGCGGGTCTCCAGCAGCGGAATCCACTTGTGACCCTTTTTGCTGACCCCGCCGCCAACGATGATCAGGTCGGGCCAGCTGAACTTTTCCAGCGCCTGGATGTAGTGGCTGACCCGCGGCGCCCACTGCTCGTAGGTCAGCTCCAGGTCGTCCTTCACCGAGGCCGCGGCCTGCTTCTCCGCGTCGTGGCCGTCCACCTCGATGTGCCCGAACTCGGTGTTGGGCACCAGCTTGCCGTCCACGAACATGGCGCTGCCGATGCCGGTGCCGAAGGTCAGCACCACCACGAGGCCGCGGTGACCAGAGCCGGCCCCGCTGCGCATCTCTGCGGTGCCGGCGGCGTCGGCGTCGTTGAGCACCAGCACGTCGTCCCGGGTGCGGCCGAGCCGCTCGGCGAACAGCTCCTGGGCGTCCGTACCGATCCAGCCCTTGTCGATGTTCGCTGCGGTAAGTGCGGTGCCGTCCTTGATCACGCACGGCAGCGTGATGCCGACCGGACCGGTCCAGGAGAACTTCTCGACGATCTCCGCCACGGCATCCGCCACGGCGGATGGCGTCGAGGGCTGCGGGGTGGGGATCCGCATCCGCTCCTCGGCCAGCACGCCACCGTCGATGTCGACCGGGCAACCCTTGATGCCCGACCCGCCGATATCAATGCCGAAACCGCGGGCAGTCGCCATGGCCGGTCCTTCCTACTCGATTCAGATGAGGGTGTGCAGACCTTAACCGGGTTGTGTTGCGATGTGAACGTGGGATTGGCAGCAGAAGTAGACGCAAAAGCCTTGTGCCAGGTAGCGGTGCGGATCGCTCGCGAGGCCGCAAATCTGGCCCGCACTGTGCGTGACGAAGCAGTCACCGATGGTGTGGTCGATACCAAGAGTACCGAGACCGATGTCGTTACGGCAGGTGATCGAGCGGTGGAGCGGCTCGTGCGGGAGCGGCTGGCGCAGCTGCGGCCCGGCGAGTCGGTGCTGGGGGAGGAGGAAGGCGGCGAAGGCGCGCTCGAAGGGCTTCGCTGGGTGGTCGACCCGATCGACGGCACCGTCAACTACCTGTACGGCTTCCCCTGGTACTCCGTTTCGCTCGCCGCGCAGCTCGACGGGCGTTCGGTGGCCGGTGCGGTGGTGGAGCCGGTTTCCGGCCGGGTGTGGAGCGCCGCCGCCGGGCACGGCGCCTTCCTGGACGGCCGCCGGCTGCAGGTCTCGAACGCCGACCGGCTCGACCTGTCGCTGATAGGCACCGGGTTCGCCTACTCCGTGGAGCGCCGCACGGCGCAGGCCCAGGTGCTCGGTCGGCTGCTGGGCCAGGTCCGCGACATCCGGCGGGCCGGGGTGGCGTCGCTGGACCTGTGCGCCGTCGGCGCGGGCTGGTTGGACGGCATGTACGAGGTCGGCCTCAACCGGTGGGACTGGGCGGCTGGTGCGCTGATCGCCGCCGAGGCCGGTGCGGAACTGCGGTTGCCGCAGCCGGGGTCGTCCGACGGGTTGGGCGACGGGATGATCGTCTGCGCTGCGCCGAGGATCGCGGGGGCACTGACCGACGCGCTGCTCCGCGCCGATGCCGGACGCGTCTGACCATCGGTGGATGACAGGTGGAGGGCGCCTCTGCTCGCTGCCTCCCGGGGTAGCGAATGGAGGCGCCTTTCGCTCGGAACTGTTGCGTCAGCAGTGCACTTCGCGGGCCTTGTCGAGCAGCTCGCTGTCGATCTGTGGTGGTGTCACCTCTTGGTGGGCGCCGCCCTGCTGGTCCCGCTGCGGCACCCAGTTCTCCAACTCCTGGAGCGCCTGCTTGGCCTCCGAGGTGGTCTTGATGTCGTCGAAGGACGACCCCAGCGCGAAGTCGATGCTGGCGTCGGGGCGGTCGTCGCGCACCAGCTGGGCGCACGGCGCGATGAGGCTCAGTGTCCGCGCCCCGCTCACCCCGGCAACGCCGAAGCGGATCTGGCCGTGGCACTTCAGGTCGTAGTTGACGTAGACCGGATCATTATCCGCGCCGCCCTTGGCGAAGCCGAGGCTGGCGAGCTCGTCGCTGACCAGCGAGGCCTGCCGGGTCTCGCCGTTGCCGTTGAGCACCCTCACCTGCACGTCCTGCGGCGGGATCGGGTTGGTCGAATCGAGCGCGTTGCGCGGCAGCATCTGACCCAGCGGCACCGGCTCGGTGGTTTCTCCGCCCGGAGGTGCGGCGGTCGGCATCCCGGGCGGGTTGCAGGTGGTCGCGGCTTCGATGTCCTTGACCGAATCGAAGACTCGGGTCCACAGCAGTCCGGACAGCACCACGAGCCCGACCAGCACCACCAGAGCGGGCAGTGGTCGACGCCGCCGGTAACGGGTTCGTCGCCCCGACCTTGCACTCACGGCTGACACGTCCCGCCCCTCCTTGGATGTTTCGACCAGCGTGCGCCCGTCCTCACTAGATCAGCCTATGCGTACAACTCGCGCCGCGCGGCGCTGGACGTCGCCACGGTGTCGCGGACGCCGAGCACGGGCCGCTGAATCGATGCCGATGAGTGAACTGCCTGGGCACCGCATCACAAGGTGAATTGCTGGGCAACCGAAGAAGGCGACCGGGCGGCGCCGGAGGATTGATCTTCGACAGCCCGCGGATGCAGCGAACACCACACATATGGGTGACCTGATGCGTGGGCGGACTCGGCATGAGCTACCCTCTCGGCGCCTCACGGAGTGCCGGATGAGGCAAGTCGCTCATAACGGGGGAACTGAACGCGTTGCAGGGCGAGACCACGATCACTGCGCCAGCGGGCACAAATCCTGGTCCTGGAACGTTTACCAGCGGCACACCTATTGCAGTCTCCACTAACGCAGGGGTGAATCACGATGGCGACCGACTACGATGCTCCGCGCCGCGAGTCCGAAGACTTGGCCGAGGACTCGTTGGAGGAGCTGAAGGCGCGACGCAACGATGCGCAATCCGGCGTCGTCGACGAGGACGAAGGGGCGATCGCGGAGAACTTCGAACTGCCGGGCGCGGACCTGTCCGGCGAGGAGATGACCGTCAAGGTGCTCCCGAAGCAGGCTGACGAGTTCACCTGCTCGAGCTGCTTCCTCGTCCACCACCGCAGTCGGCTGGCCGAGAACCGCAACGGCCAGCTCGTCTGCCGCGACTGCGCCGCCTGATCCAGGCGGCCGGGCGTCGACGAGACCGGGAAGTGGCTGGGCACACGCTGACGGCGTGTGCCCGGTTGTTTTGCGGACCGATCCCGCACGGCCGTGCGTCGTCATTCGACGAACGCGCGGCGGTGCCGGTTCGCGCGGGCTGAGCCGAGTCGCTGCGCCGTTTCGAAAGTGATTTCCGGACGGTCAGCGCTCGCCCGCCGCATTCACGCTTTCTTCAGGGCGGCGATGAGTTCTTCCGGGCGCCGGGTGCTGACCACCCAGTACGGGGTGGGGTCGTCCGGGTCGTTCAACCAGATCCGCACCGAGGTGCGGATCCACGAGCGGTGCACCATGAACGCGGCCGGGTCCAGGTCCGGGCCGAGCGCCTGCCGCTGCTCGGCGGGGGTGATGACCTCGACCTCGTCGATGAACCGCAGCGGCAGGTGGGCGTCGCCGACCCACAGCTCGCCCCCGGTGACCTCGACCTTGATCCGGCCCAGCCAGATCGGGATCGCGATGGCCAGCGTGATCAGCACGACGTAGGGCAACCACGCGCGCACGCCCGGGTAGCCCATGTGCACTGTGGCGGCCATGATCGCGGCACCGATCACCGGCAACGGCCACGTCCACCAGGACGCGTACAACCGTTCGCGGAACACCGGACGTCCCTCCGCATTCGCCTGACCGGGGGTGTCCCCGGCGATGCTGACGGCTTCTACGCTTTCCGACACGCCTTCAGGGTAGTCTCGCCGCCCGTGTCGAACGTGAAGGTCCTGCTGACCCGACTTGACCCCGATGTGCCGCTGCCCGCGTACGCGAAACCAGGCGACGCCGGTGCGGATCTGGTAACCACCAGCGACGTGGTGCTCGAACCCGGCGAACGAGCCGTGGTGGGCACGGGTATCGCGGTGGCGCTGCCGGAGGGCTACGCGGGTTTCGTGCACCCGCGTTCGGGCCTGGCCGCCAAGTCGGGGTTGAGCGTGGTCAACGCACCGGGCACCGTTGATTCCGGGTACCGCGGTGAGATCAAGGTCTGCCTGATCAACCATGATCGTGAGGTACCGCTGTCGTTGCGGCGCGGCGACCGGATCGCCCAGCTCGTCGTGCAGAAAGTTGAGCAGGCGGTGTTCCAGGAGGTCGCCGAGCTGCCGACGTCGCAGCGAGGTGCCGGGGGCTACGGGTCCACCGGTGGGCACGAGGTGCTGGCGGTCTCGGGGGCCGAGGCCAGCCACAGGACGGAGGGCTGAGGGGATGTTCGGATGGGGCCGCGGGCGCGGCAAGCGCGCCGATGACGCCGCCGCGGACGCGGAGCGCAGCGCCGAGGAGCAGGACTTCGTGGAAGGTGGTCCGTTCGACGAGAGCGAGGCACCCGACGACCAGGTGGAGCGCCTCGACCTCGGTTCGGTGCGGCTGCCGGTGCCGGAAGGCGGCCAGCTGCAGGTGGAGGTCGACCCGGCCGGGCCGGTGCGCGCCGTGCACCTGGTCACGCAGGTCGGCCGGTTGACGGTCAGCGCGTTCGCGGCGCCGCGCGGCAGCGGGCTGTGGGCGGAGGTCAGTGCGGAACTCGCTGACCAGCTACGCAAGGACGGTGCCCAGGTGCACGCGGAGCAGGGTGACTGGGGAACCGAGCTGGTGGCCGACTCGCCGAAGGCGGCACTGCGGTTCGTCGGGGTGGACGGCCCGCGGTGGCTGCTGCGCGGCGTCGCGGCCGGACCGGCGGAGCACGCCGAGGAGTGCACGAAACTGCTGTACGCGGTCCTCGACGAGACCATCGTGGTGCGCGGTGCCGAACCGATGCCGGTGCGCACGCCGCTGCCAATCCAGCTGCCGGAGGCGATCTTGCGCCATATCCAGCAGGCGCAGGCCCAGAACAACGGCCACCCGGGCTGAAACCGGTTCGACCGGGCACGAAGGGACCTGGACGTGCATCAAAGTCGGGGATCCGGAGTCGAGGAGGCGTCTGAGGTTGCGCCACTGCACGCCCCGAAAGGTGACTCGCACCGAGTAAGTTCGACGCGTGCCGAACTTCGCTGAGTGGTGGGTCTACCTCGGGGCTGCGTTGCTGATCGCTTTCGTGCCCGGTCCCGGCATGCTCTATGTGCTGGCGCGCAGCATTCGAGGCGGCTCCCGCGAAGGCGTGCTCTCGGCGTTCGGCAACACCCTGGGCGCTTCGCTGCACGTGCTGGCGGCTGCCCTCGGTCTGTCGGCGGTCCTGATGGCCTCGGCCGTGGCGTTCACGGTGGTGAAGCTCATCGGCGCCGCCTATCTCATCTACTTGGGCGTCCGCGCGCTGTGGGAGTTGCGCAAGGGCACCGTCCGGCAGCGGCAGGAAGCGCCGCGGCAGGGTGGGTCGGCGGTGCTGCAGGGCTTCATCTCCGAGGTGTTCAACCCGAAGACGGCGATGTTCTTCCTGGCCTTCCTGCCGCAGTTCGTGCACCCGGAGCGGGGTTCGACCACCCTCGTCTTCCTGGTGCTGGGGGCCGTCTTCATGGTGTTCGTGCTGGTATGCGACCTGCTGGTGGCGCCCTTCGCAGGCCCGTTGTCGGCGCGCGTGGCCCGGAATCCGCGTTGGTGGCGGCGCCAGCATGTCGCCAGCGGCACCACGTTGATCGGTCTCGGCGCGGCGCTGGCGCTCTCGCAGAAGTAGGAATAGGAAACGGGAAATCTCCTGTTCTTCCCGGTTCGCGCGTTTCCGGTGGATCACGGAATAGCCGATCGGGCGGGTCAAGTTCTTAATCCCGCCGGGCCCGCGACGACGCCGTTGCCGACGGCTACGCTGTGGGTGCACGGGCTGCGAGTCGAGCCCCAGAAGCGCACGGGAGCGCTAGATGAGCAAGACCGACGGCGGCTACTGGCGTCGCCTCGTACGTCGCCTGACCAGCGACGTCGCCGAGCTTGACGCCGACGACCTCTCGCAGCGGTCCCAAGCCGGTGGAGCCCAGCGCGCGAGCGACTGCCAGTGCGGGCAGGAGGCCGTGGTGCTCGGCCGGGTGCGCAGCGTCGGCCTGTGCCCGAAGGCGTCGGCCCCGACGCTGGAGGCCGAGCTGTACGACGGCACCGAGGATGTGATCTTGGTCTGGCTGGGGCGCCGCCGGATCGCCGGGATCGAACCGGGACGCATCATCAAGGCCCGGGGCCGGATCGCGGTCCGCGACGGGCGCAAGGTGCTTTACAACCCCTACTACGAGTTGCAGAACACCGCATGAGCGAACGCGACACATCCGCCGCCGGGCTGCCCGCCCAGGACGCGGCCAACCACCAGCCGGACCAGGCCGCGCAACGGGCCGCCGACCCCGAGAAGACCCTGCTCGAACAGATGGGCGGCGTCGGGGGGCTGGCCTACTCGGCGGTCCCGATCGTGGTCTTCGTATTGGTTAGCTCCTTCACCTCGCTGATGCCGGCGATCTGGTCGGCTATCGGCGTGGCGATCGCGATCGCGATCTTTCGGATGCTGCGCAAGGAACCGATGCAGCCGGCCATCTCCGGGGTGCTCGGGGTCGCGGCGTGCTCGTTCATCGCCTACCGCTCCGGCGACGCCAAGGGCTTCTTCTTGCTGGGCATCTGGACGAGCCTGATCTACGGCGGGCTGTTCCTGGTGTCGGTGCTGGCCCGCTGGCCGTTGGTCGGCGTGGCCTGGTCGGCGCTGAACGGGCTGGGCTTCTCCTGGCGCAAGCAGCGCCAGGCGCTGCGCGGCTACGACCTGGCGACGCTGGCCTGGACAGTGGTGTTCGCGGCGAAGTACGTGGTGCAGCAGTGGCTGTACGCCTCGGACCAGGCCGGCTGGCTGGCATTCGCCCGGATCGCGATGGGCTACCCGCTAACGGGCCTGGCGCTGATCGTCACGGTCTGGGCGATCCGCCGCGCCGCGAAGGTCGCCGAGCAGGAGAAGGCCGAGGCCCGGGAGGCCGGACCCCTCGACTCGAAGCCCTCCATAAGCTGACCCGGCTGCTCTGACGAGGTGGCGATTTCGCGCGAAATCGCCACGCCCCGTCCGTTAGTCGGTGGGTTGACGGTCGTGGATGATCGCCCGGATCTGCTGCTCGACGTCCGTGGTGGCCACGAAGAGCATTTCGTCGCCCGCCTCCAGCGGGTCGTCGGCCTGCGGGACGATCACCCGGCCGCCGCGCAGGATGGTGACCAGCGCCGCGTCGGAGGGCAGCTTCAGGTCTCGGACCCGGCGCCCGGACAGCGGGGTGGTGTCCGGCAGCGTCACCTCGACCAGGTTGGCCTGGCCCTGGCGCAGCGTCATCAGCCGCACTAGGTCGCCGACGTTGACGGCCTCCTCGACCATCGCGGCCAGCATCCGGGGCGTGGACACCGCGACGTCGACGCCCCACGCCTCGGTGAACAGCCACTCGTTGAGCGGGTCGTTGACGCGGGCCACCACGCGGCGCACCGCGAACTCCGTCTTCGACAGCAGCGACACCACCAGGTTGACCTTGTCGTCGCCGGTGGCCGCGATGACCACGTCGCAGGACTCCAGCCCGGCTTCCTCCAGCGACGCCAGCTCGCAGGCGTCGGCAAGCATCCACTCCGCGCCGCGGATGTTCTGCGGGTGGTAGTTCTGGACGCTCCGCTCGATCAGCAGGACCTCGTGGTCGCCTTCGAGCAGCTCCCGCGCGATGGACTGGCCGACCGCGCCGGCGCCCGCGATCGCGATGCGCATTACTCGCTCTCCTCGGGTGTGCGGCGGGCCGCCGCCGTGACGTCGGTGACGGTGCCGGACAGCGCCGCCACGTAAACCGTGTCGTCGGCCTGGATGACGGTCTTGGCGTCCGGGAGCACCCCGTTGCCGAACCGCATTATGAACGCGACCCGGGCGCCGGTGGTGGCCTCCAGCTCGGCGACCCGGCGGCCGATCCAGCCGTCGTCGAGCGGCAGCTGCAGGACCGCGACGGTGCCGGAGGGCTCCCGCCACGCCGTGGCGACGCCTTCGGGCAGCAGCATGCGCAGGAACCGGTCGGTCGTCCACGGCACAGTGGCCACCGTGGGGATGCCCAGCCGCTGGTAGACCTCGGCGCGCTTGGGGTCGTAGATTCGCGCCACGACGTGCTCGACGCCGAAAGTCTCACGGGCCACCCGGGCCGAGACGATGTTGGAATTGTCCCCGTTGGACACCGCGGCGAAGGCGGCTGCCTGCTCGATCCCCGCTTCGACCAGGATTTCCCGGTCGAAGCCGTTGCCGGTGACCTGCTGGCCGCGGAAGTCCTTGCCCAGGCGGTGGAACGCCTGCGGGTTCTTGTCCACCACGGCCACGGTGTGATCGAGCCGTTGCAGGGCCGCGGCCAGGGAGGCCCCGACCCGGCCACAACCCATGATCACCACGTGCACGACGCTGTCTCCTCGCTGCGGGGTGCGGGTTCTGGCGACGACCTCGCGATCGCCTGCCGACCGTACCTTCACGGACGTGGGTCCGGTCCGGTTCGCGCCCGTCGGTTCCGGGCTGCTGCACCGTACCGGGTGAGGCGTCCACTTGGGCAGGGCGGAGGCCCGGATGTGACCTGAGAGGAATTCCGGCAGCCAGGGTCGCCTGCCGACCCACCTTTGCGCTTACGCTCTGTGCCGTGTCCAAGCTCGCAACCGCGACGAAACGGTTGATCGTCGGTCGCCCGTTCCGCAGCGATCGCCTCGCGCACACGCTGCTGCCCAAGCGCATCGCCCTGCCGGTGTTCTCCTCCGACGCCATGTCCAGCGTCGCCTACGCGCCCGAAGAGATCCTTCTGGTGCTCTCGGTGGCTGGCGTGTCCGCCTTCGCGGTGAGCCCGTGGATCGGGATCTTGGTTGCGCTCGTGATGGTCACGGTGGTCGCCTCCTACCGGCAGAACGTGCGCGCCTACACCTCCGGCGGCGGCGACTACGAGGTGGCCTCCGTCAACCACGGCCGCAGGTGGGGGCTGGTGGTGGCCAGCGCCCTGCTGGTCGACTACATCCTCACGGTCGCGGTGTCGATCTCCTCGGCCGCCGCGAACATCGGCTCGGTCGTCCCGTTCGTCGCGCAGCACAAGGTGCTGTTCGCCGTCGGTGCGATCGTGCTGCTGACCGCGATGAACCTGCGCGGCGTCCGCGAGTCCGGCTCGCTGTTCGCGATCCCGACCTACGCCTTCGTGATCGGCATCATCGGCATGATCGGCTGGGGCTTCTTCCGCACCTTCGTGCTCGGCCAGGCGATGCCGGCGGAGAGCGCGAACTTCCAGATCTTGCCGGACGAAACCCAGATGGCAGGGGTGGCGTTCGTGTTCCTGGTGCTGCGGGCGTTCTCCTCCGGCAGCGCGGCGCTGACCGGTGTCGAGGCGATCAGCAACGGGGTGCCGGCCTTCCGCAAGCCGAAGTCCCGCAACGCGGCCACCACGCTGGCGCTGATGGGTGGGCTCGCGGTCACGATGTTCATGGGGTTGCTGATGCTGGCCCAGATCACCGGCGCGGTGATCGCCGAGGACCCGGCGCGCCAGCTGATCGGCGCGCCGCCCGGTTACGAGCAGAAGACGCTGGTCGCGCAGCTGGCGCGAGCGGTGTTCGCGGGCTTCCCGCCCGGCGTCTGGTACCTGGTGTTCTTCACTGGCCTGATCTTGGTGCTGGCCGCCAACACGGCGTTCAACGGTTTCCCGGTGCTGGGGTCGATCCTGGCGCAGGACCGGTTCCTGCCTCGCCAGCTGCACACCCGCGGCGACCGGCTGGCGTTCTCCAACGGCATCCTGTTCCTGGCTGCCGGGGCGATCATCCTGGTGTTCGCCTTCGAGGCCGAGGTCACCCGGCTGATCCAGCTCTACATCGTCGGCGTGTTCGTGTCGTTCGTGCTCAGCCAGAGCGGCATGATCCGGCACTGGAACCGGCTGCTGGGCAAGGAGACCGATTCGCAGGCGCGGCGGCGGATGCGCCGCGCGCAGATGATCAATACCTTCGGTCTGTTCATGACGGCGAGCGTGCTGGTGATCGTGCTGATAACCAAGTTCACCCATGGTGCCTGGATCGCGATCGCCGCGATGGCCGCGATCTACGTGCTGATGACGGCCATCCACCGGCACTACGACCGGGTCGCCGAGGAGCTCAAGCAGCAGGAGGCGGACGCGGTGCTGCCGTCGCGCAACCATGCGCTGATCCTGGTCTCCAAGCTGCACCTGCCGACCATGCGGGCGATCGCTTACGCGCGCGCCACCCGACCGGATGTGCTCGAGGGCGTCACGGTCAACGTCGACGACGAGGACACCCGCGAGCTGACGAAGCGGTGGGAGGCGGAGAATCTCCCGGTGCCGTTGAAGGTGCTCGAGTCGCCGTACCGGGAGATCACCCGGCCGGTGTTGGAATACGTGAAGCGGATCCGGCGGGACAGCCCGCGCGACGTGGTGACCGTGTTCATCCCCGAATACGTCGTCGGCCACTGGTGGGAGCAGCTGCTGCACAACCAGAGCGCGCTGCGGCTGAAGAGCCGACTGCTGTTCCAGCCGGGTGTGATGGTCACTAGCGTGCCGTGGCAGCTGGAGTCGTCCACGCGGGTCCGCCAGAAGCAACTCACCTCGATGCCGGGCGCGACCCGGCGCGGGCTGGGTACGAACGGGAAGGTGAGCAGTGACCGAAAGGCCGGACTGGACAGGTAGGCGACTGGAGGTCGAGATCGGGCCGGTCGCGCACGGCGGCCATTGCGTGGCCCGGTACGAGGGCCGGGTGGTGTTCGTCCGCCACGCGTTGCCCGGCGAGGTCGTCGTCGCCGAGGTCACCGAGGACGCCGGTGGCGGCTTCTGCCGGGCCGATGCGGTCGAGGTGCTGACCGCGGCGGAGGGCCGGGTGAGCCCGCCGTGCCCGCTGGCGGACATGGCGCTTGGTCGCGACCGGTGCGGTGGCTGCGACTGGCAGCACGCCGCCGGCGACACGCAGCGGGAGCTCAAGGCCGTGGTGATCGCGGAGCAACTGCAACGCATCGCCGGGATCGACTGGCCGGTGCGGGTGCGGGAACTGCCTGGTGGGCTGCTGCGTTGGCGGAGCCGGGCGCGGCTGGCCGTGGATCGCAAGGGGCGGGCGGGATTCCGCGCGCACCGCAGCCACCGGGTGATCCCGGTCGAGGACTGCCCGATCACCGTCGAGGGCGCACTGAGCGAGGTCACGAACCGCCGGTGGCGCCCGGGCGCGGAGCTGGCGGTGGCGGCCGATGCCACGGGCGAGGTGCACGTGACCGCCGTGGACCACAAGCCGCAGCGGCGTCACGCGCGCGCCGTCGCCAGGCAGGTGCAGGGCAGCGGGGTGGCTCGCGAATCCGCGGGCGGGCGGCCGTTCGACGTTGCCGTGCAGGGCTTCTGGCAGGTGCACAAGACCGCGCCGGACACCTTGACCGAAGTGGTTTCGCGCCTGGCGGCGGCGCCGGAGGGTGGCGTGGCCTGGGATCTCTACGGCGGGGTGGGCCTGTTCGCGGCGCCGCTCGCGGAGCAGGTCGGCCCGGCGGGTTCGGTGGTGCTGGTCGAGTCGTCGAGGCGTGCGGTGGAGGACGCGGTGGCGAACCTGCGGGACCTGCCGCAGGTGTCGTTCCGCGCGGGCACGGTGGAGGAAGTGGCCACCGACGAGGACCTGCCGACCCCGGACGTAGTGGTGCTGGACCCGCCGCGCAAGGGCGCGGGCCGGGACGTGGTGGACGCGGTGACGGCGCGTCGCCCGGCGCGGATCGTGCACGTCGCGTGCGATCCGGCGGCGCTGGCGCGGGACGTGGGGTTGTTCGCGGAGCGCGGCTACCGGATGACCGAGCTGGAGGCCTTCGACGCCTTCCCGATGACGCATCACATCGAGTGCATCGCATTGCTGGAGCCGGTCGGCTGAGCTCCGTTTGCCGGCTCGCGCTGTTCCGCTCGACGGCGAGCTGTCGTCGCGGGGCGACGTGCGGGTGGTTGACTTGCGCAGCCGACCGCGCAAGCGTTCGGGGACCGCAGTTTCGACCGGAACTGCGTCCAGCCGGTCGGGCGCGGTTGAGCTTGCCGCGCACCAGATCCGGCGGACGCCCGGTTCAGAAACGGGAGTTCTTGAAATGACCCAACGCGAACACCTGCCGGAAGTCCTCCCGGCCCCGCCCGGGTCCGGAGCCGCGGTGCGGCCCGTCGCCGGGTGGGGTACATCCGCGCCGGAGGCTGCGTCGGGACGCCGGGTGATCGCGCTTCTATTGGCAGCACTGGGAATCGTGTTGCTGCCCGCAGGCCTGCTGATGCTCGGTCTGTCCACTGTGCCCGGTTATTTTTTCGGCTGGGCCGCGGGGTGGATCGGGATCGCGGCGGTGGTGTGGCTGGTGGACTTCCGATCGCCGCGGCGCTGGCCGGGCTGGGCGCTGCTCGCCGCGGTGCCGCAGGCGTTCGTGAACGTTCTGTTCGCCGCGCCGATAGGCCTGATCTCGCTGGTTGCCGTGGCCGCTGCGCCCGCCTTGGCGACGTTGGCGTGCTGGCGGTTCGCGCAACCGGCGAAGGATTTCGCCGAACTGGACGTGGAGATCTCGGTGCCGCTCGACGCGCTCGGCAGCGAGCGCCTGCTGATCGGCCGGGACCGGATGGTGCTCGCGCAGACCGCTCGCGGCAGCGGCGGGCGGGTCCGGCAAGCGCTGCCGCTGGCCGAGCTGGCTATCGCGCAGCCCGGCGAGATCGGCGGTGACGAGGACAGCTGGTGGCCGCTGCCGGGAGGCGCCGGCATCTGCCTGCACCGTGGACCGGCACTCCGCTTGGTCGCCGGCATGCAGCAGTGGATCGTGCCCGTTGCCGACCCGCAACTGGTCGCCTCGATAGTCCGGCGGCGCGCCACCGCGGCTTGGCCGCTGCGCACGGGCCCGCAGGATTCCGCTGCCTGGCACCGGCTGCGCACCTGGGCCGTCGCTCGCATGACGACGGTGCGCCGCGGCCGCCAAGCACAGGCCTGTCCGGGATTTGGGGCCATGCTCGCCAGCGCGCTGGCGATGTTCGGTTCGATGTTGCTGACCACCGCGATCGGCCGTGGCGTCGGGGATCCCGTGTTGTGGATCGTGGCGGTCATCGTGCTGGGCTCGGGAGCGCTCCTGGCCGTCGGCTGGCTGCGGGTGCGCCGCCGCCTCGACCAGGCGGAACTGCACCAGCTCCCACCGGGGAGCCCGCCGTGGGGAGACCTCCGCCCGGACCACGCCCCGATCCCGAGCTGGCGCCCGTTCATGTGAAGCGTGAGTGGCGCCCTCGGGCGGGCAACTGGGTGCCGAGCAACGGGGCGAATGGCGCTCTCGCCTCAAAAAATCCACTCGCACGGATGAAGAGTGAAGGGTGCTTTCAGATGAGGTGCTTTTTCGAAGGCGCCCTTCGTCAGGAGAAATTCGCTCGTTCGAGTTACTTGTTGGGGCCGTTGGGAAGCCTATTGCGTGTCCAGGAGGGACGCGCGATCGGATCGGAGGATGGTGGGTCTGATGGTGTGATCGTGGTGTCTGAAGCTGGTTGTCGCCTGCGGGTGTGAGTCCCGTCCCGGTAGTCGTCAGGGAGCCGGGTAGCAGACTGGCAGTGTCGGGGGGAAACGCCCGGCGCTGAAGCCC
>NZ_JBSFLZ010000139.1:0-18380 GCF_053599315.1 Saccharopolyspora sp. NPDC000995 | reverse complement strand
GTCGTGAGGCTAAACGAGCCCGCTGGAAACCCACGTAAGCCCACTCCAGGTGGCAATGGGTATCGCCATGGGAAGGCCCACGCGGGTCAACGTCAGCGCAGCAATGCGCCGACTCGGTGAACGTTATTACACGTTTTCCGAACGGAAGGGACGACCCGGTGAGCAGCAACAACAACCGTCGAGCAGCACTCGATGCGGTCCGCGCCAACTGGAATCGACGGGCGCACGGGTCGACCGCTTCTACCGCGACTAACGCAGGCCAAACGCGATGCGTGGCGCGCGGCTTACGAGAAGAAGACCCGGAAGCGAGGGTGCCGACCTTCCGCTCAGCGACGTTCACCCCGGGACTGCCCTGACCGCCGCCAGCCAGGGTGTGCAGATCTCGTGCGGGGCACGCCGGTTGGAGCTGCCGAGTTCGGCAGGGACGCTGCGGGGCGGCGCGACCAGCCCTTGTCGGCCAGCGCGGCTTCGGCCACGGCGACGTCGCTGAAGGGGTGCTGGATCCCCTCAACGGTTTGGTGCCGCTCGTGGCCTCGCCCGGCGATGAGCACCACGTCGCCGGGTTCGGCTCGCGCGACCGCAGCAGTGATCGCCTTCCGGCGATCGCGCTCCACCACGATCGCCGCCCCTGCGCGGCCGATCGTCCCGGTGAGCATCTGGGCGATGATCTCCTCGGGTGCCTCGTCGTGTGGATCATCGGCGGTGAAGATCGCGCTGTCCGCGGTCAGCGCGACGCGTCCCATGTCGGGGCGGTTGAACCGGTCCCGGTTTCCCGCGCCGCCCACCACCAGGTGCACGCGGCCCCGGCTCGCCCGGCGCGCGGTGGCGATCAGCTGGGTCAGGGCGGGCGGCGTGTGCGCGAAGTCGACCACCACCTGGAACGGCTGGCCGGAGTCCACCCGCTGGTAGCGGCCGGGGGGCGGGGCCGCGCCGAGCCCGGCCGCCGCGTCCCGCCGGGACACCCCCATCAGCCGGGCGGCCGCGTAGGCGGCGGCCAGGTTCGCGGCGTGGCCCATGACGCACGTGGCCAGCTCGACCCGATCATCGCCGTCCTGGACGACGACCCGCAGCTCATCGGAGGTCGAGGCGACACGCACGTCCGCCTGCCCGGCTCGCCCCACGGTCACGGTCGGCACCTTCGCCTGGGCAGCGAGCCGCCTCCCCCACGAATCATCGATGTTGATTACCGCCCGGCGGCAGCAGTCCGGGGTGAACAGGGCCGCTTTGGTCGCGTAGTACTGCTCGACGGTGCCGTGGTAATCGAGGTGTTCCGGGCTGAGGTTGGTGAACACGGCGACGTCGGCCGTCACGGCGTCGGTGCGGTGCTGGTCGACGGCGTGCGAGGACACCTCCATAGCCGTGGCCTGCACTCCTTCCGCACGCATGCGGCACAACGTCCGCTGGAGCTCCGCGGCGCCGGGCGTGGTCAATGCCGCCGGGCTGCGCGCCCCGGGCATCCGGGCCTCGACCGTGGAGACCAGGCCGGTGCGGTAACCGGCGGCGGCGAGCGCAGCCTCGATCAAGTGCACCGTGGTGGTCTTGCCGTCCGTTCCGGTCACGACGGCGACGGCCAGCGCATCTGCGGGATACCCGTGCACCGCGGCGGCCAACGGTCCCACCGCCGGCCGCACGGCGGGCACCCGCACTTGGGGCACCGGCGCGTCGACGAACCGGTTCACCAGCAGCGCGCTGGCCCCCGCCGCCACCGCATCGTCCACGAATCCGTGCCCATCCCGCTGCGTTCCGGGCACGGCGCAGAACAGCGCGCCCTGCCGCACGCACCTGCTGTCGTCGGTGACGTCCAGGACCTCGGCGTCCCCGCGCAGCTCGGCCCCGGGAAGATCCCGCGTGGCCTTCGACAGGCTGGTTCCTGCGTCCTGACAACCGCATTCCATGTCGCCCCGTCAACTTCCCGGACGTCCACCGCCGCCCCGGGACGTGGCACCATCCTTCCCCCGAAGCGCCCGCTTCTGCCGCGCTGACTCGCGTCAAGTAAGCAGTGTCGACCCGCTGCCGCCGGTACGCGAGTCGCCCGGAGGGCAACGCAGTTCCCGACGAACCGGTTGTGCGCATTGGAGAAACGGGAGTGGCAGCTGAGGCGCCACGCTTTGACATGAAGTGTCGGCCGTCGGGCCGGCGACGAGGCAGCGGAAGGGGATGCCGACGTGATCGAGGCCAGCTACACCGTGACCGGCATGACCTGCGACCACTGCGCGCGGTCGGTGACCGAGGAGATCAGCAAGATCAACACAGTTACCCATGTGTCGGTGAAGCTGCCCCCGGTGCCGTGACCGTGCGCAGCTGCGAGCCGGTGAACGACGTCGACGTGCGCGAGGCAATCGAGGAAGCCGGCTACGAACTGACCACCAAGTAACGAGCGCCACGCAACCCGAGGGCCGCCGTGTTCGCCGTCCTCACGCCCAGCGCACACAGCACCCTGGTGTCTCCCTCACCAACGAATGGGCGCACACGCCAGGCCTAGCATCGCCTTCGACGTCGAGGTGCCGTCCAGCGCCATGGAGATCCGGCACCAGGTCGAGGTCCGCGCCGCGGAAATCGCAGTCAACGCGCAGAAGCCGGCGGACGGGCCGCGAAGCCCCGTCGGCGAGGG
Organism: Saccharopolyspora sp. NPDC000995; assembly: GCF_053599315.1. Classification (NCBI taxonomy): domain Bacteria; kingdom Bacillati; phylum Actinomycetota; class Actinomycetes; order Pseudonocardiales; family Pseudonocardiaceae; genus Saccharopolyspora; species Saccharopolyspora sp. NPDC000995. The sequence goes on along the minus strand of NZ_JBSFLZ010000139.1, from coordinate 15,769 downwards.
CCACGCAGGAGAACCCCGATGAGCACTGGGACGAGCCCCACCGCGGAGGTCGAACTGGCCATCGGCGGCATGACGTGCGCGTCGTGCGCCAGGCGGGTCGAGCGGCGGCTCGGCAAGCTCGAAGGCGTCACGGCCACGGTCAACTACGCCACGGAGAAGGCCAAGGTCACGTTCCCGGAAACACTCGACCCGCAACAGCTGGTCAAACAGGTCGAGACGGCCGGCTAAACAGCCGAACTGCCCCTCGAACCCGAGGCCGAAGCCAACGAGGACCCGACGAAGTCCTTGCGGAACCGGCTGCTCCACTCGGCCGTGCTGTCGGCTCCGGTGATCGCGGTGGCGATGATCCCGGCGCTGCAGTTCACCAACTGGCAGTGGATCTCGCTCGTCCTCGCCACGCCGGTCGTGGCGTGGGGCGCGTGGCCGTTCCACCGTGCCGCCTGGACGAACCTGCGCCACGGCGCGGCCACCATGGACACCCTGATCTCCATGGGCACACTGGCGGCCTACGCGTGATCGCTCTACACGCTGCTGTTCGGTACAGCCGGCGCCCCTGGCATGGCGCGCGGCTTCGAGCTCACCATCCAGCTCATGGGCGGCGACGGGAACGTCTACCTCGAAGTCGCGGCCGGGGTCACGACGTTCATCCTCGCCGGGCGCTACTTCGAGGCGCGCTCCAAGCGCCGGGCGGGTGCCGCGCTGCGCGCGCTGCTGGAACTCAGCGCCAAGGACGTCGCGGTCCTCCGCGACGGCGTCGAGGTCCGCATCCCCAGAGATCGACTCGCTGTCGGCGACCGGTTCGTGGTCCGCCCTGGGGAGAAGATCGCAACCGACGAGATAGTCGAGGAGGGCAACTCCGCCGTCGACGCGAGCATGCTCACCGGCGAATCCGTGCCGGTCGAGGTCGGTGCGGGTGACGCCGTGGTCAGCGCCACCGTCAACCCGATGATCGCCGGTGCCGCGATGGCGTTCAGCTCGGTGTTCGTGGTCGGCAACAGCCTACGGCTGCGCCGCTTCCGCAGCACCAGCACGACCGAACCGGTGCCCGGAACCGAAGCGAGCGAGCCGGTTCCGTCCGCGGCACGTCGAGACTGATCCCGTGGCCCGGTCTCGCGAGGTCTATCCGCAGTCGAAAGGACTACCGATGCGAACACTGTCCGTCTACAGCGGACGCATCAGCGGGGACCGGTGCACGCGAGCCTGGAAGCCGCGCTGCACCTCTGCTGCCACCAGCTCATCCCCGCGATCAGGGCCGGAAATTGGAAGCGGGGGAAAGTCCGGCGAATCGGCCGTGGAACTCACGTCAACCGCCCTGGGCCTGCCAACGCACACCGCGGAAATGACTTGAACGCCGCGACTGGGCCGGTGGCACGAACAGCCACATCGCCCATGGCTGCGGCGAAACCCTAGTCGGAGGACCTTCCCGAGCTCGAAGCCGTCTCGTGTTCGCCCGCCTCCGCCGTCGGCTCGAGCCCGACTCCGTTGGACGTCGCTTGCTGGAGTTCCTGCAGCGCGGCGGCGGGGTCCCGGAACATTGCCGGGTTGCGCTCCCAGTGCGCCAGTTCCACCTGGGTCAGGTTGCGCACCACTACCACCTCGTCCACCTTGACCAGGAGCACCGATCCGATCTGCACGATGGCGCGCGGGGTGTTCGACAACGACTGGATCAGCCCCGCTACCGCGGCTCCCTGCGCGGCATCGACCTCGGCCTGCTGGCGGTCCAGCAGACGCAGATCCAGGGCCCGGCTGAGCTTGACGAACTGCTCCTCCTTCGTCGGCAGCTGACCCGAATTCTTCAACCGGATCAGGAACTCGCCGAACCACGACCCAACCACGGGCGGGAACGCGTGGGCGAACTCCAGGCCAAATGCCTCGACCACTCGTTCCGCCGCGTCCGCCACGGCCTGGTGATCCCGCTCGTCGCTGAGGTAGAGCCGACCCGGAACCCAGTGCCAGCCGATGGTTTCGGCATCCGGGGCCGGCTGCGCGGCCAACGCCGCGCGGTCCACGAGCAGGGCCTGGGCCGCGGCGACGTCGGGCACGATCCGGAAGACCCTGGTCAGTCCCGTGATCCGGAAGATCTTGAGCAATCGCTCGGTACTGCACACCACGATCAATTCACCGCCGCGAGCGCGCGCCCGCTTCAACCCGCCGACCAGGACGCCGAGCCCGGTGCTGTCCAGGAAGTCCAGCCCGTTCAGATCCACGACCAGCCGGAATTCGTCACCGCCCAGCGCCTCGACGAACCGCTCCCGCAGGCTGGGCGCGGTGTAGACGTCGAGCTCACCGGCCACCTCGACCAGGGTGATCCCCTCGGACAACCTGACGTTGGTCATTGCCAGATCCACAGCGCCTCCCTGAGCAGTCTTCTCGAGTATGCCAACAGAACCGACGCGCCACGGGCACTCGGGAAACGCGGCCGACGGTCTTCGCAATCCGGTTGGCCGACAGGTCGCGCAATCGCGCCGCGTCGCCGGGCGTTCGCCCGTGGACTGCAACGCATTCCGAGGTTCCCGAGACGAACTCGCCGCGCTACTCGGCGGCGGGTCGCCCACGCTCGCAGCACAGGAGGTCGATTTGCTACCCGACGAACGCGCCGCGTTGTTCAGCATCCAGAACGAGCTGGTCGGCCCCCGCGGTCCGCAAGGCCAGATTCAGGGATGGCCGACCGCCCTCGGCCCCCGAACCATCGTCGCCATGCTCATGGAAATGTTCAACACCTGGCAGCCCGCCCGCCGACCGCCGGGTGTGGATCACGACGTGTGGCCGATCGACCTGCTCGCCGACGGCAACGTCGCAGCGCCTCGCAACGAGGGCAAACTCGGCTCGATCGAGCAGCGCCTCGCCGCGCTCTACGCGACCGCGAGCAAGCTCGCCGAACTCCTAGCCACCGACCGCGACCTCGACCCCGAGAGGATCACGCTGTGCGCGCGCTGGCCAGCGCGGAACGTGACCGCCGTCGAGCGAGTCACTCGCCCGCGGCCCCGGGGTACAGGTCGCGCCACGTCACCGAGGCGGGCCGGTCGGCGGTGCGCAGGAACTCGACGAGCACCTCGGTAAACCGCTCGACCGGCAGGCCCGAACCGGGCGGAAAGTCATCGTCGTCGAACTCGCAGCCCTCCGAGGCGGGGTCGCCCTCCGGGTACGCCTTGCCGCGGGTTGCGTCTTGGTAGGAGAGGTAGCCGAACCCGTCGACGATGGCGGCGAACACGTCGTGATCGGGAAAGTTCGTTTCGGCATCCCACAGCGGGCGACCGTTGTGCACCAGCCGGGCCGAGTCCGCCTGTGGGTCGGCGAGCTGCTCGACGAACCCGGCGACCTCGTCCGGGGTGTTAAGGGTCGTGTTCAGACCTTGATACGAACCATCGAGGCCGATCACTGCCCAACCTGCCGTGATGCTCATTCCTTCACCCGCCCGACGTAGCGGCGCCCGTCGGGGCTCGATCCGTCCTTCACTGTCAGTTTCCACCCTTCCGGCAGGAACCTCGAAAGCCACTGGTCGCAGGTGTTCGGCCACTGCTGATCTTTTAGGGTCGTGCCGCACACCGGGCGATTGATCTCGATCTCGGCCTCGGTGATGCCCTGGTCGATCATCCGGGCGACGAACTGCGTCTCGACGTGGCGGGCAATCGCCGGTTCCGCGTTGACGTGGCCGCGCGTGAGCCCGTGCTCGACGGCGAGCTGCCGAGTGGCCTCGTAGTACTCACCGCCCTTGCCGCTTTCCAGCTTCACCGCGTCACCGCTGCTGTTGATCCACCGGCCGTGCGTCTTGCCCGGCTGCGCGGGCACGGTAGTTCGGAACGCGCCGGGGCCGACGACGCTGAACCCGACGACGTCGAGCCGGATGTCGCCGAGCTCGCAGCGGGGGCCGCTGTCGTGCTTGGCGCGTCGCCCGAGGGAATCCCGTTTCTTTGCCGGTAGGCGTCGAGCGTCGTCTCGATCGCTTGCACCTGCTGACGCACCGCTGCGAGTTCCTGCGGCATGGTCTGCTGCGCTTGCGCCGCGGCGAGCACATCGTCGTCGGTAGCGCTTTGCAGCGCTGCCGCGAGGGGCTCGTTTCCCTCTTCGCACCGATCGATCGCCTCGGTGAGGAAACCGGCGGCCTCGCGGATCTTGCTCACGGCCGTCGCGATCGCCTGGCCGAGCTGTTCGACTGCGGATGCCAACGGCGCCCCCTCGGACGGGCGGACAGTGACGAGCGCCGATCATGCCCGCCACCACCGACACCCCCGCCGGTGCGTGCGTGGCGAACCGCTACCTCGAAGTTCTGGCGGTGCCCCGTCGGCTCTCAGCCCACTCGCGGGTGACCGCTTCCATCTTCCGTTTCCACGGGTGCGGGTCCTCGTCGGCGAGCTCGGCCCACACTCGGGCGTTGGCACGGGCGAAGACGTCGACCGCCTCGGCCGACGCAGCCGCCCAAGCGGGGGTGTCGGCGACCCACGCCTCGGCGCTGGCGGGCGTGTGCCCGTCGGCGATCAGCCGGTACACCAGCACGCACGGGTCGATGAACGCGGCGCCTCGCGTGGGCCACGCCCAATCGATCAGGTGCGCCGTCCCCGAGCTGTCGATCAGCACGTTCGCCGGGTTGTAGTCGGTGTGCGAAATCGCCATCCCCCGACCGGACAAGACCCTGGCAGCGGCACGCGACGCGACGGTCAACCTGCCGCGCAACCACCGGTTCGAGTGTCTACTTGAGACGTTCGACTTGGTACGCCGGGGCTTCAGCGGGTGATGGCATGCTCGGTGAATTGCCCGCAGGAGCGGAAGCCCAGGCGGTGGTAGACGGGTTCGCCGTCCGCGGATGCCTGCAGGACCGCGATGCGGTGGTCACGGCTACGGGCCGCGTGGAGCGCGGCGAGGGTGATGGCACCGCCATAGCCGCGTCGGCGGTGGGCGGCCAGGGTGCAGATGTTGTAGATCCCGGCGACTTTCGCGTGGAAGAAGACCTCGGCCGAACAGACCGGTCGGCCCGCCACGTAGCCAACCAGGTAGCGCGCCGGGCAATCGGTGGCCAGTGCCTGCGGGGCGGCCTGGGCGAAGAAGCTGCGGACAGTGCCAGCGGGCGGATCCCAGTTGGCGGCCAGGACCGCAGCGTAGTCGGCGAGCTGCTCGGGTGTCGTCACCGGGCGGATCTCCAGCCGGTCCGTCTGGGGCTGCGGCAGGGAATCGTCCAGTTCGGCCCACATCGCCGTCTCGCGTTCCGCGGCGGGCAGACCGGCGGCCGACAAGCGGGCGCTCAGGTCCGCGGGTGTGGAAGCGGGGCCTATCCACCAGGAGAAGGGACGTCCGGTGGCGGCCAGCGCCCGGACAGTCTCGTTGATCCGCGCCCGCGTGGTGGCGGGAATGAAGCTGGCCGCAGCGACGATGTTGAAGGTGTCGTCGTCGAGTCCGCTGTCGGCGACTAGGAGATCGCCGGCCTCCGCCACGGTCGCGCCCTTCATCCGCCGGTGCAGGTGGCAAGCGTGTTCGGCCAGGTTCTGCTCCATCCTGGCCAGCAGGTCGCCCTCACCGGAGCCTGGATTCGTCATCCGTTCCATGAGGTCGGATCCCATCACGCAGGAGGCAGGCGGCGCATGTCCTTTTCGCTCCGCTCCCCCGCCGGCGTCCAGGTCCGCTTTAGCGCTTCCTTCTCCGGAACGCTCCTTCGAGATCGATGCCCTGGCGGTTCGCGATCGCCAGGACGTAGATCGCGATGTTGACGAACTCTTCGGCCACCGTCCCGGTGATCGACCGGGAGGTCGGCTTACTTCCACATCGCTTTGAACAGCTCGCTCACCTCCTCGCCCGGCTTCAGCGCCTGCTTCCAGAACAGTGCTCTGGGCCAACCCGCGCTCGGCCTCCATCTCGGCGACGTAGCGCTGCAGCTCGCCAGAGCGTCGCGCCGTTGCGCAGCGAGAGCATCCTGGCGGTCCTCCCGTACGCATCGATGTGCGGCAGGTCTTCGATCCCGCCGCACCTCACCCGGCGCCGCCTCAATGGATCGCGATGATTCCACGGCCGCCGCCGACCCCGCCACCGTCCGCGCCGCATTCGCGGCTGGTGCGCGCTGTACTACCTCGTCAAGCCGTTCACCGCTGAACAGCTCGCGGACCGAGCGGGTGGCTCGTATGGCGATTTCGCGCCGTCAAATCGTGTGAAGGGGAGGTCGATTTCGCGCAGTCGCCGCACCACCTTGATCACAAGCGTTCGGATTCGTACTTCTTCGTCATGTATGCGACCGCGTCGTGCTGGGCCTGGGCATGGCTTTCGCGGGTGGCACCAGCCCTCGCCTTGGCATCCAAAGTGGACTGTCGTTGGCCCTGGAAGGCCGGCATCACGTGTTGGGCGATCAGCTCGTAGGAGCGCTTCGTCGCCGCCGGGTCCGCCCAGTCGTGCGCCATCACCAGCATCGCACCGAAACCGCCGGACTGGTCGACGAGCCGCTGCACCTGCTCGGCCGCGTCCTCCGGAGTGCCGATCACGCCGACGCCCGAATCGCGGATGAACGCGATCATCTCCTCGAGGTTGCCGCCTGCTACGTGCAGCTGCGGGAAGGCCGCGATCTTCTGGAAGTACTCGAACCAGTCCACGATCCCGTGCTCGACGTCCCGGTACGCCTGCGCCCGCGTCTCCGCGACGTGCATCGGGCCAACCAGCCGCCACGCGCTGCGATCCACCTGGGTGTCGAAGGCCTCGGCACGCTCGGTCATGATCCCCCAGTGGTAGCCCAGCGCGTCGAAGCCCTCGGCCGTGAGGGTCGCGCCGATCGACAGCAGCCCGACGCCGTGGCGCCCGGCCAGCCGCGGACCGGTCGGGGACGCCACCGCGGCGACCGCGACGTCGAACAGCGGATCCGAGTAGGGGCGCAACTGCAGGCGCGCGTCGACCAGGTTGTGCGTACGGGTCTGCGCCGTGACCGACTCGCCCCGCAGCAGGCGCAGCACGATGTCGATGTTCTCCTCGAGCAGTTCGCGGGTCTCGGTCGGGTTCAGCCCGATCATCGCCGAATCCGTGGGTAGCGAGCCCGGGCCGACGCCGAGCATCACCCGGCCGCGGGTGAGGTGGTCGAGCAGCACCATCCGGTCCGCCACCCACAGCGGGTTGTGGTATGCCAGCGAGATCACGCCGGTGCCGAGCCTGATGTGGCGGGTGCGTTCGGCCGCCGCTGCGATGAAGATCTCCGGCGAGGCGATGAGTTCGCTGCCCGCCGAGTGGTGTTCGCCGATCCATGCCTCGTCGTAGCCGAGCGCGTCGAGGTGCTGGACGAGTTCGAGATCTCGGTGCAGTGCCAAGGTCGGGTTCTGACCTGCGGCGTGGAAGGGGGCCAGAAAAACGCCGAACCGCAGCTTGCTCACGCATACCTCCTGGGGGCCATGGGCCACACAGTTCACTAAAGTCTTCGCCGGTATGCAATCGCCCGATCGAGACCTTCAAAATAGCTTTCGCTTATTGGATCATTCGGCGCGACGTATTTGCCGTACCGACCGCTCGATGATTCATTTTTGCCGTACCAGCCGGTCGGTGAGTCATTCGGCTGGCATACCGGTTTCCCGCTGTCCGCATGCCCGCTGTGCACGAGAAGAAGCTCCAAAGTGCTCGCAGCGACCAGCCCGCCGCCGGTACCCCGTTCCCCGCCCGGTTGGCCGAACTCGCCGCCGCCGAACCCGACCGCGCCGCGCTGACCTGCGAGGGCACCACGCCCACCCGCGCCGCACTGGAGTCCGCGACGAAGAACGACGCCAGTGCCTTCGCGCCGTCGTTGCCGCCGCGGCCCAGTTGATGCGCGGCCACGCCTCGTCGCCTCGTCGCCTCGTCGACCAGCATCGGTTGCAGCAGCATCGGCAGCGGGCTCGGGGCTGCCCGGACGCTCCCCCTCGTCGGGCCACGCGCTGCAGCATCGCTGGCGGCGGCGTGCCCAGCGCGTTTGCGACCAGCGAAATCCGGCACGAGAAGGCGACACCCAGCAGCGGCTGCACGAGCACCGGGCCGACGCTGGCAGCGAACCGGTCGCCGGCCGATGCGGTGTCGACCGGCGGAATGCCGTATTTCACCAGCAGGTCGTTGACGAAGTAAAGCACCCCGATGCCACCCCCGTTGGTCACGGCCGCGACCACGCCGGGTGAGTGGTTGAAGCCCACCAGAGGATTCTCGATTCCCAGCAGAGCGCAACGCGGTGCGAATGCGCGCTCCTTCCCATCGATGGGGCGACATTGCGCCGGGCAGCCGCATGATGCACACCAGTGCAGCCGAAGACCAGGCCGCATTTTACCTCGGCTCCCGCAATCCCTCAGCCGCATAATGTCTATCCACATTGGACAGAAAGTCCGGGCAAATATTTCCGAATCGCAATGAATCGGCATCAGGACATCTTGCAACGCAAGGTGAACATGTGTTTACTTGCTTGGTGAACACAAGTTCACGCCAACTCGAGAGGAGCCTGATGAGCAGCGCCACGCCTGCCGCAGCGTCACGACGTTCGAGGCTGGTCATCGGGGTGCTCGCCTCGTGCGGGATCGCGGTGTCGTTAATGCAGACCCTGGTCGTACCGCTGCTCCCGGAATTCCCCAGGCTCCTCGAAACGTCCAGGTCCAACGCGGGCTGGCTGGTCACCGCACCGCTGGTGGCTGGCGCGGTGTGCGCACCCGTCCTCGGGCGGCTCGGCGACATGTACGGCAAGCGCCGGATGCTGCTGATATCGCTGGCCACGATGGCGGTGGGCAGCGCGATCGGCGCCGTCAGCGACGACTTCGGCGCCGTGCTGGTCGGCCGGGTGCTGCAGGGCGCGGCGGTCGGCGTGGTGCCGCTGGGCATCAGCATCATGCGCGACGAGTTACCCGAGGACCGGGTAGGTTCCGGGGTGGCCCTGATGAGCGCGACCCTGGGCATTGGCGGCGCGGTCGGCCTGCCGGTGACCGGGGTGGTCGCGGAGAACCTGAATTGGCACTGGCTGTTCGTCGGTGCTGCGGTGTTCGCGATCGTCGAGATCGTGCTGATCCTGCGGGTGGTGCCGGAATCGGCCCTGCGCGCGGGCGGCCGGTTCGACTTCATCGGCGCGGTGGGGCTGTCGGCGGCCCTGACCTGCCTGCTGCTGGCAATCTCCAAGGGCAACGAATGGGGCTGGAACAGCGGGGTCATTCTCGGCCTGCTCATCGCGGCGACGGCGTTTTTCCTGGTGTGGGGCCTCTACGAGCTGCGCGTCAGCGCGCCGCTGGTGGACCTCCGAGTGTCGGCGAGGCCGGCGGTGCTGCTGACCAACATCGCCTCGGCGCTGGTAGGCATCGCGATGTTCGCCGGGTTCCTGGTGGGCTCGCAGATCATGCAGGCCCCGGAGGACACCGGCTACGGCTTCGGCATGTCGCTGGTGGTGACGGGTCTGGTGCTGCTGCCCATCGGCGCCGCCATGGGCGTGTTCTCCCCCGTCTCGGCGCGGATCTCGCGGCGGCGCGGGCCTCGGACCACGTTGATCCTGGGTGGCACGGTGCTGATGCTGGGCAACCTGGCGGGATCGTTCCTGCACTCCCCGCTGCCGCTGGTGGTGTTCAACCTGACCGTGGGCGCGATCGGCGGCGCGCTGTCCTACGGCGCCCTGCCGACGCTGATCATGCAAGCGGTGCCGCAGACCGAAACCGCCGCCGCGAACAGCCTGAACAGCCTGGCCCGGTCCATCGGCACGTCCAGCTGCAGCGCCATCGTGGTCGCGCTGACGACCGGATCGGTCGTGCAGATCGCCGGCGTGAACTACCCGTCGGTGTTCGCCTATTCATGGGTGTTCCTGGTGGCGGGTGCGGCGGCGCTGCTGGCCGCGCTGATCGCCGCGGCGACCCCGAGGACCCGCCGGTACTCGCCTGTTACCGCCAAGGTGGCGACCACGCTCGGGACGTCGCGCTAGCCTGAACGACATGCCCAGCACGGCTCCGGCCACAACGGTCGGCGAGGACCAGCGGCGCGACGCGTGCGCCACCCGCGAAGCCATCCTCAAGGTGGCGCGCCGCCGCTTCTCGTCGTGCGGGTACGCCGATGTGACGCTGCGCGACATCGCGGCGGATGCGGAGGTCAGCGCGGCCCTGGTGATGAAGTACTTCGGCAGCAAGGAAAGCCTGTTCGCCGAGGCATCGGGCTTCAAGCAGGACGCGGAGCGCCTGCTGGACTGCGAACTGCCCAACCTCGGCGAACACCTGGTCCGGACGCTGTTGGACTACCACGACCGAACCCAGGGAGACCCGCTGGTGCGGGCGGTGTTCACGTCGTCGCGGCCGGCGGGGGCCCAGTTCCGAGCGAACTTCGAACGCCAACTGGTCACCCGCCTGACGAAGCGCCTGACGGGCCCGAAGGCCCGCCTCCGAGCGGAACTGGTCTGCAGCCACCTGATGGGCCTAGGAGCGGCCCGTCTGGTTCTGCGCACCAAAGCGATCAGCGCAGAGCCGAAGGAAAACCTGATCGCGATTACGGCCCCGTTGCTCCAGAACTGGATCGACGGCCCCCTGTAACACCTCCGGCGACAGGTCACACCACCCCAGCCCAACGTTTCCCCAGGCCAGGTGCCGTGAGTGGTTTCAGGCGCCATAGCGGTTGTTAGGGAAGGTGCTGATGTGAAGCGAACGGACCGTTTGCGTCGCCTATGCTATGAGCCTGTTGCGTTTTTGACCGAAAACGGCTGAACGGCAGTAAACCAAATCAGTCACGATCGCCGCCGTTCGTCCGCCAGTAACCCTATCGATCGTGATCGAATCATGCTCCGTGGTGGGTGTAATTCTGCAACAGGCGGCCTGCACGCATTGATCGAGTGGCAGATCGGGAAGCAGCTCTTGGGGCGGGGCACCCGCATCCCAGTTGCTCGGGCACAGGTGCTCTTTACGCCTCATCCGGTGAGGAAAGTGTGAAGGGCACCTTTCCTTCTGTGGACTTGTCCGGCATGCCCGGCAGGAGGTGCCCTTCAGCTCGTTGCTGGACTACGCCGTGCGGCCCAGCACCGTGGAGTGCGGGACGCCGTCGAGGGCCTTGCTGAACTGCTCGATCACGTCCGCCAGCGGCTCCGCGCTGTCCGGGTGGACGCTTAGCTGGTCACCCACCACCGAGATGTGCTTGTCCAGCAGGAAGAAGCTCTGCACCGCATGGCGGGCGCCCAGCGAGTGCACGACCGGGCGCAGCGCGTAGTCGATGGCCAGGACGTGGGCGATGGTGCCGCCGGTGGCCAGCGGCAGCACCGCCTTGCCGGCGAAACCGAACTGCGGCAGCAGGTCCAGGAATGCCTTGAGCAGCCCGGAATACGCCGCCTTGTACGTGGGGGTGGCCAGCACGATGCCGTCGGCCTCGGCGACCTTGGCGATGGCATCGTCGATCGCCGGGGCGCGGGTGTCGGCGCCGAGCAGCGCGTCCGCGGGCAAGGTGCGGACGCGCAGATGGTCGGCGGTGCGGCCGGAGGCGGCGAGTCGCTGGGCGACGTACTCGCCGATCCGTTCTGTCTTCGAGGTGCGCGACGGGCTGCCGGAGATTACAAGAACGCTGGACACTCGTGCTCCCTGGGTGCGAGACTTCCAGTCCACTGCGGACCGTTGCTGATCCGGATCTCCGCGCTGCGGCGGAAACCGGGCTGGCGGAGCGCTAGGGGCGACACGCTTGGGTCGACACGCGGCGGAAATCCACGTGCCGCCGCTTCATGAACATCGGGAACATCACGAATCAATCGCAACAGAGCACCAGCGGCATGTCAATCGGGCGATCGGCACTTCCCACCAACCGGACGCACCGTCAGCCGAGCACTGCGACCACCATGCTGGAGGCCGAGCCGGTCGCGATGCGGCTCTCGACGCGCAGCCCGCCTGCGCGAGCAGCGCCCAGTATTCTGCGGCGTTGCCCTCCCGGCAGTGGCGTCAATGCGGCCATTACCAGGTCCAGCCGCTTCCCGAGGCTCGGTTCGTCATGCTGGATCCGCAGAATCAGCTACACATCCGCTCCGGCACGCACGGAATAGAGGATGTCCCCGCTGCCGACCTCGCACCGATGCGCCATCCCCGCGTCCGCGACGTGCTTGCGCGCAGGTGGCCGGCTTGCCGCCGGGCCGATACTCGGATTCGACGCGGAGTTCTTCCCGTCCGGTCGGTAGCACGTCGTGCTGGTGGTCAACGTCGGGAAGCCGGGCACCCGTGGTTCGACCGGTTGCCACGGCTCGACCAAGCGGAGTTCGTCGAGTCCTTGTGACCACAGTGGATGGTCAGTCGAACACGTCCGGCAGGGGTCGGCGGCTCGCCCGCGGCACCGGGATCGCAGCGGGGTAGCCGATCCGCATCAGCAGCTGCGGCACCCCGCCGAGGTCGAGCACATCGCTGAGCGCACAGCGGACCTCGGACAGCCGCAGCGGCTGAGTCATCACCGACGCGACCAGACCCAGCCGCGTCGCCTCCAGCCAGGCCCGTTCGGCGGCCTCGCCCGCTAACAGGTGATCCCGCGGGTCGTCGGTGATCGTGCTGAAGACCAGCACCGACTCCTTCGCCACCCACTTCGCGATTTGCGCCTGGTCCGGTAGCCGGGTGGCACCGGTCGCCAACCCGATCGCGGGCAGCCCGCGATCGGACAGCGCGTCCTCGGGCAGCCCCTCGTCCGAGAACGGCGCGATCCAGGCACCCAACTCGCGCTGGTAGTTCTTGTCGTCGTGGTGGGCCCGCGCGGCATAGGCGAGCATCCGCGCCAGCGCCTGCTCCTCCGCCGGCCCGTGCACCCAGGTCGCCTGCGTGGTCGACGCGGCAACGACGGTGGTGCGCGCCAGGTGCGGGATCGGCCGGTCGGCGAAGGGGCGCCGGATGCTGCTCCGGCGGTCGATGGCCCGCCGGCGCTCCCGATCGACCGCGCTCGGCGGTTGCCGGTGCGTGCCGAAGACGGTCCCCCCGCCCTCTCCGTGCTCGTCGGTGTACCAGCGCATGTCGGTCGCCCAGCCGAGCGCACGCATCGCGATCGCCAGGTTGGCGACCGCCGCGCCGCACGACATCCGCCGGTTGCGACCGTCCGGATCGTGCTGGACCAACTCCGGCATCGAACGCATCCGCAATGTGGCGGTCCGCCCCTGCACCCGCAGCGACCAAGGCTGCGTGTTGTGCACTGAAGGCGCCCGGCGCACCGCTTCGGCCAGCGCTGCCACCTCCTCCGGTGTCCACGGGCGCTCGTCGGCGGCTTCGTGCGGCTGCCGACGGAGCATCGGGAACCAGTTCATGCGTTGATCACCTCCACGACGGGCAAGCACCATGACCGTGCCGTCGGCAGCATCTCGCTAGCAGAGGCCAAAGTCCCATCTGTGACCAGCACCGCAGCGGCAAGCTCTGCTCCGCTCGTGGCGATCTGGCCAACCGGTCCGGCGAATTTCGGCGTTTTGGCACTGGCGTACCGGCGGGTGGCCGACGAGGCTGGGGGCGCGACACGAAGGAGGAACGCATGTCGACAGCACCGCGCAACACCGCGTTGTGGCACCCGTTCGCGGACATGTTCCGGGTCAAGAACAGCCAGTTCTGCGTCAGCAAGGCCGACGGGGTCTGGATCTACGACCAGGAGGGACGCCGCTACCTCGACGGCACCGCGAGCCTGTGGTACGCCAACGTCGGGCACGGCCGCACCGAGATCGTCGAGGCCGCCGCCGCCCAGATGCGCGAGCTCGAGTCCTACTTCGTGTTCAACGACTTCACCAATCCACCGGCCGAGGCGCTCGCCGACCGGCTCTCCCAGCTCGCGCCGATGGAAGGCGCGAAGATCTTCCTCACCACCGGTGGCGGCGAGTCGATCGACACCGCCGCCAAGCTGGCCCGGCAGTATTGGGCGCAGCGCGGGCAGCCGCAGCGCACCCACATCCTCAGCCGCGGCAACGCCTACCACGGCACCAACGGCATGGGCACCAGCATTGGCGGGATCGAGGCCAACCAGGCCGGGTTCGGCCAGCTCGTGCCGGAGGCCAGCCGGGTCGCACACGACGACGCCGAGAGCCTGCGGGAGACCATCGACCGGCTCGGTGCCGGCCGGGTGGCGGCGTTCTTCGCCGAACCAGTGATGGGCGCCGGCGGGCTGTACCCACCGGAGCCAGGCTATCTGGAAGAAGTCGCCAAGATCTGCGCCGAGCACGAGATCCTGTTCGTCGCCGACTCGGTGATCTGCGGGTTCGGCCGGGTCGGCAGCTGGTTCGGCGTGGAGCGGTGGGGCCTGCAGCCCGACATGATCACCTTCGCCAAGGGTGTGACCAGCGGATACCTGCCGCTGGGCGGCGTGGTGATCGCCGAGCGGGTGGCCGAGCCGTTCTGGAACCACCCGGGCCGCCCGTTCCGGCACGGCGCGACTTACTCGGGGCACCCCACGGTGGCCGCCGCCGCCCTGGCTAACATCGACATCCTGGAGCGCGAGAAGTTGCTGCCGCGGGCCGACGAGCTGGAGCGCCCGCTGCACGACACGCTGCGGCAGCTCGCCGACCACCCCGCCGTGGGCGAGGTGCGCGGCGGCGTGGGCCTGCTCGGCGCGGTCGAGCTGGCGCCCGACCTGCTGACCGCCGACCCCGGCGCGCTGACCCGCGCGCAGCTCGCGATCCGCGACTTCGGCGTGATCGTGCGCCCGCTGGGCAAGGCGCTGGCGGTCTCGCCGCCGCTGATCATCAGCGAGTCGGAGATCGAGCTGATCGGCAAAGCGATGTGGGAGGGCCTCGACGCCCTCTCGTAACTCGATTGGGTGTCCGCGGACCAGGTCGTCCGCGGACACCGACCCGGTCAGAGCCCTCCTGAGCATCGGGCTGGAACACTCCTGTTGCGGAACCGATACGTTCCGGTCTGTACCAAACGCGATTCGTACCGTACGTTTCTGGCCAGACCACCGGCAGCGGCCCGCACAGTGCTCGACGCGTTCCGCGACCGATGCCGGAACTGTTGCGCGGGAACGAGATTCACCGAAGATCGTCCACAAAAGACAGTCGAGGGATGGCGACATGCACCGAGTCACCTGAGGTGCGCCGCGCCGGGCGGGGCCGACCGGTCGCCCGCGCGGTGCACGTCGGAAAAATCGACACAACACCCGGAAAACCGAGCCATGAGCGGCGGTCCGAGAAGTCACCGCCCCTGTAGACAAGCCACCCAACCGAGTTGGCAAGATAAGGCTCGCGGGTGATGGTGCGCAGCGGACGGAGGACGACAACCAGGTGAACACCCAGACCTCACAAGTCGACGACCTGCGACTCATTGCGCTACCCAGCGCCGTGAACTGCACGGAGATGTTCGTCCGGTTCACCCTCGCCGAGTGGTCCCTGCGAGAACTGATCGACGAGACTTCCCAGCTCACCACCGCGCTCGTGACCGCGGCCGTCGACAGCGCCGACCCCGGCTACCCAGGCTTCATCACGGTCCGGCTGCGCCTCAGCGGTGAGAGCCTCGTGGCCGAGGTCTTGGACGAGCAGGCGAAGGCCCCACCGGCCATGGCACCCGGTTTCGCCAACGGCCACTGCGGTGCGACCGCCCTGCGCGGTGGCGGCGCGCTCGTGTGGTGCGAGGTGCCACTGCCGGGTGGTGTCTCGGCGAACGCGGTGCCGCTGCCCCGCCGCTCCCGCAACAGGCGGGCGGGCCAGGCCGAACCCTCCATCGACGAAACGGCCGAGATCGATCCCGAGGTGATCAAGCGCCTGCTCTCCGGCCTGAGCAACCCCGACCCCACCTGACACGGCGGGTGTTCGACCGGCCGGTCACCTCGACTGCGTCGCGCACTCCTTCGGTGAGGTGCGGGAGTTCTTCCTGCGCCATCCGTGCCGTTCGCTGACACGGACATTGCTGCCGCTCGC
>NZ_JBSFLZ010000138.1:0-18389 GCF_053599315.1 Saccharopolyspora sp. NPDC000995 | reverse complement strand
CGCCCCCCACCACTCATCGGCATATCCCACGCTCACGCCAAAGTGATCATTTCGGCTACCACCGCCCCCACAGTGACCGACTCGCTTATTTGAGGCCTAGGCAGGTGGACTACGACGTGGTGCACATCAACTCCGAGTTCGCCGTGCAGTCCAGCGACCACGACCCGCAGATCGTGCGGTTCCAACCCGGTAACTGACCCACGAGTCCCCGCTCCGGCCGCGGCTGGAGCGACCCGAGGCCGCCTTGGTGCGTTCAACGCAACCGAGGTGGCCTCGGGTGCTTCACATCTGGCTGATCACCGCCTTCGGGGTGCACCGAATCGTATGTGCACAGTGGACGGCCGGTGAGTTCGTCGAGCCGCACCCGGCCGGACACGCCGAACACCGATGCCAGCAGCGTTTCGTCGACGACCTCACCCGTCGGCCCCTCGGCGTGGACCACGCCGTCGCGGAGGGCGACGAGTCGGTCGGCGTAGCGGGCGGCCTGTTCCAGGTCGTGAAGCACGGTCACCACGCACAGCCCGCGCTCGTGCTGCAACCGACGGACCAGTTCGAGGACCTCCAACTGGTGGCCGATGTCCAGGTAGGTGGTCGGCTCGTCGAGCAGCAAGATCGAGGTGTCCTGCGCCAACGCGAGCGCTAGGCGCACGCGTTGGCGTTCGCCACCGGAGAGGCGGTCAATCAACTCATCGGCGTAGTGCTCGACACCGGTGACGGACATCGCGTCGCGCACCTGCCCGTCGTCCCCGCCCGCCAGCATCCCCAAGGGGCCGTGCATGGCGTACCGGCCCTGGCGCACCAACTGCCGGACGGTGAGACCGGGCACAGACGGCATCGACTGCGGCAGCACCGCGACCTCGCGGGCAATCTGGCGGCGGGAGGACGATCGCAGCGGACGGCCTCGTACGAGGACTTCGCCGGCATCCGGCGCGTGGAGTCCACCGAGCACGCGCAGCAACGTGGTTTTGCCACAGCCGTTGCGGCCGACGAGCGCAACCCATTCGCCGTCGGAGACGGTGAGGTCGACGCCGGCGAGCACCATCCGGTCCCCGAATCGGACGGTGATCCCACGGGCTTTCAAGGCACTCAAGACTTTCCTCCGGCAGTCGGGGTTGTCCTGGCGACCCGGATCAGGACCACTGCCCCGATCACCGCGGTCACCGCCCCGGTCGGGACACCGGCGAGCGCACGCTCCGCGGCCCACGACGTGACGGCCTGGGCCACGACATCCGCGCCGCACACCGTCGCGGCACCGAGCAATCCGGCTGCGGGCAAGGCGAAACGGTGATCGGCGCCGAACAGCGCACGTGCGGCGTGCGGGGCGAGCAGGCCCACGAAGGCCATGGCACCGACCGAGGCGATCGCGACGGCCGTCATCACAACCGCGATGAGCAGCACAGCGCTGCGCCAGGGAGCAACCGCGAGCCCGACGGCGCGCCCGTGGTCATCATCGACTGCCAACACCTGGATCACCATGGACACCAGCAGCCCCGACGCCGAAACCAAGAGCAGCCACGGCCACAACGCCGACCAATGCGCCCAGGTGCGCCCGTTGAGCGAGCCGATCAACCACTGCGTCGTCGACCCGGTCAGCTGCGGTCGGGCGGTGAGCAGCACCATGGTGCCGCCGCCGAGCGCGGCCGAAACCACCACGCCGATCACGACCAACCGCATCGGTTCGCTGCCGGTCCGCACCGCGACCAGCCACAGCGCACCACCGCCCAGCGCGCCGCCCACCGCCGCGACCAGGATCATCCGGGCGGGCGAAGCGAAGTCACCACCCACCAACGTCGCGGCCACCGCACCCAGCACGGCGCCCGAACCGACTCCGGTCACATCCGGCGACGCCAGTGGATTGCGCAGCACTGTCTGCAACACGATGCCCGCCATCCCCAGGCACATGCCCGACCCGGCGCCCACGAGCACGCGCGGCGCCCGCAGGTCGTGAACGATCTGCGTGGTCAGCCGGTCCGCGTGCCCGAAAACCGCGGCCCAGGTCTCCGTGGCCGAAACCGTCGAACCCGTCGCCAGGTGCGCCATAGCGAAGACCACTACGACGACGAGCAACGTGATCAGCCGCAACGGCCGGGGAATCCGCGCGATCACCTGGCCACCACCGAGACCTTTCGCCGCAGCAGGAGCAGCGAACCCGCGCAGATCGCGACGACGGCGGTCAATCCGCCCACCGGCAGTTCGACGGGGTGCAGCAGCGTCCGCGCCAGCAGATCCGCGGTGACCACCAGCAGCGCACCCAGCACCGCGGACCACAGCAGCCACGACCGCTGCGTGCCGCGCGGGCGCAGCCAGCGGCTCAACTGCGGTGCGAGGAAACCGATCCAGGCCACCGGCCCGCACGGCCCGACGACGACAGCGGTGAGCACGCACCCCACGGCCAAGGTCGTGGCGCGGGCCCGGACCGGCGACGCGCCGAGGGCGGCGGCGGTGTCGTCGCCGAGCCGGAGCACCCCGAGCGAGGGGATCATGAGCGCGGCCAGCGGCAGACCGATCAGCAGTCCCGGCGTCAGGGTCGCGACGGTCTCCCACGTGGTCCCGGTCAGCGAACCCAGCAGGTAGCGCACCAGCACACCCTGGTCACGCGAGTCCGACAGCGACAATGCCGTCAACATCACCGCATGCAGTCCAGCGCTGACGGCCGCACCGACGAGCAGCACCGCTGCCCGGTCGGTCACACCGCGGATCGCCAGCATCGTGAAAGCCCCGCCAACTGCGGCACCCACCAGCGCGGGCACCAGCGGAGCCCCCGGGAGCGACACGCCCCACGCGACGCACCCCGCCACCGCCGCCGACGCTCCGCTGGAGACCCCGAGCATTTCCGGCACCGCCAACGGATTCCGCAAGGATTCCTGCAACAGCAGGCCTGCGGCCCCCAGCATCGCCCCGGCAAACGCTGCGAGGACCAGTCGCGGAGCACGCAACAGCACCACCACGGTGTGCTCCACTCCCCCGTCTGCGGTCAGCGCGTGCGGAAGGCGGTTCACGCCCACGAATGGCTCACCGAGCATGAATGACGCGGCGACCAGCACTACCGCTAGGCCAGCTGCAACCGCCGCGAAAGGCCAGTCGCCGCGCCGACGAAGTGAGTTCATCGGGGAGCGGGGACCAGCTTCAGGGACGCGTCGATGATCGCGGCCATGCTCCGCGTACCGCGCCCGGA
This sequence comes from Saccharopolyspora sp. NPDC000995, assembly GCF_053599315.1. Taxonomy (NCBI): domain Bacteria; kingdom Bacillati; phylum Actinomycetota; class Actinomycetes; order Pseudonocardiales; family Pseudonocardiaceae; genus Saccharopolyspora; species Saccharopolyspora sp. NPDC000995. The sequence continues at coordinate 15,214 of NZ_JBSFLZ010000138.1, read as the reverse complement.
GCCGAACAGCTTGGCGTGCACCTCGTGCACCTGCTGCCCCTGCACCGCCGGGATCTGCTTCCACACCGGGTTCTCGGCGAGCTGCGCGCTGAGAGTTCGGTCCTGCGGCGAGAAGAGCAACGAGTACACCAGCGTTACATCGGGCTGCTTCGCCAGCAGTTCCTCGACGCTGTAGTTGCCAGCGGTCTCGACATCCGCGCCCTTGGCCGGGAAGGGATAGGTGAACAGCTGCGCGAGCAGATCACCTTTGAGGGAGTCACTGGTGTCCACGCCGATCGACTCGGCGCTGCCGTACATCAGCACGACCTTCTGACGCACCTGACCGCTGTCACGAGTGGCCTGCACGGCGTCGGCGAGCTTTGCGCGGAAGGCCGTCTCCGCGGCCATGGCCTGCTCGGTGCGCCCGGTCAGCGAACCCAGGTTCCGCAGGTATTCCACCGATTCCTGCCAGTTCACCGGATCGGTCAACCACAACGGCGCGAAGCTTTCGATCGCGGGGCGCAGCGAGTCGTGCACGCCAGAGAGCCCGATCACGAGATCCGGTTTGAGCGCCGCGATGCTCTCGACGTCCTCGGAGCCGAAACTGCCCTGCACGGCGGGAACTGTCTTGCCCACCTCCCCCATCAGCGCGGGGTGGATAAGCAGGGCCGAATTGCTCGTACCGGTCGGCGTCATGCCGAGTTCGACGAGCATGTCGTCGCATAGCCCACTCAGGCACACGATCCGCTCGGGTGCCTTTGGCAGGCTCAGCTGGTGCCCGTGCGGGTCTGTGATGGTCGACGATGCCTGCAACGGCTGCGCTGCGCGGTCGATCATCGGAGTCGGCGCGATGTCCGGGGTATCCGCAGCCTGCTCCCCCGGAGCGGCCGAGCAGCCGGCGAGCCCAACGACAGCGGAAAGCACGACAGCGGAAAGCGTTCGAACGGTGCTGCGCTCAGCGCGCACGAGGTCCTCCTTGAGCGATTCGTCCACCGAGTGGAAGCGCCGATGACGGTAACCATTTTCATCTAAGGTTGTCCATATTCGGGTGATTCGTCACAGGACGCCGCGGCAATCCGGTCACGCAACGTGGCCGCGTCGCGTTTGCACGCGTCGACGCGATCACCGGGCACGAACTCCAGCAACACCTCGCACCGCCTGCCATCGACGGCGAGCTCGGCCAGGACCGCGTCCCAGAGGTCGACGCGGTCGGCCAACGCGAGCCGCTCGGTGAACCCGTCCGCGCCCCAGGAGAACGCGTGCACCGACGCCAATTTCGGCAGCAGCGCACGCACTTCCCGCACGCAGGTTTCGACCTCGGGCAGCTCGCGCGGCTGCCAATGCGCGACCAGCGCAGCGTGCCCGACCTCGTCGTGCAGGCGCAGCGCCGAGTCGATGTCGTCGGTCAGCGACTCGACGTGGTACTCGACCGTGAGCTGAATTCCTTCCGCCGCACACGCTTCCGCGCAACGGCGAATGTCGGCCACGGTGCGGGAACGCTGCTCGCCGGTTACCTCCGCGGACGCGACCACGCCCGCCCACACCCGGATGCGGGGTGCGCGCAGTGCGACGGCCGTGCGCAACGCCTCGTCGAACTCGGATTCAGGGGTGTGGCCAGCCTTGTAGTACGAGCCGTACGTACCGATCTCGATGCCGTGGTCCGCGCACAGCGCGAAAACGGTGCGCGCAGTGCCGATGTCGCCGCGGGGCACGTGCACGTCACCGCCCCACTCGACGACCTGCAGTCCGCAGTCGACCGCCACCGACACCACCTGTGCGGGTTCGAGCTGGCGGAAGGTCACCGACGCCAGTCCCGGGATGATCATGTTCTCGTCCTTCTCCGTGGGGGTGCTAACAAACAGCCGTCTGACACCGTCGCGGGCCGGGGGCTCATCTCCCGCCGACCGCGAGCGCGTGGAGCAGGCGGGCAGGACCTGCCGATCCCCGCAGAACCGTGTCGATCCAGCAGCCGACCGGCCGCGCCGGGAGGGCCAACCTGGTGGCGGCCAACCACGCCGCATGCACCGCCAGGCCCGCGCCGACGTGCTCGTCGAAGGCCGTCCCGGGGTCGGGATCAACCATTCCGGCCGCCAGCAGCATCGCGCCCGACCGAACGAGTTCCGGCTGGCCGCACGAGCGGGGCGCGAGATCGGCCACCAGGTCACTCGACACGGATCGCAGCACCGCGACCTGCCCCATCGCCAGCGGCGCCGCGGACCTCGACAGCTCCTGCCACTCCGCCGCTGCGTCATCGCCAGAAGTCACGGCCTCCCATGGCGCGGTCGCCCGGGTCAGCAGCTCGGTCGTGGCCGGTTCCGGTGCGCACCACTGCCACTGCCGCGCCGACCTCTCCCGCCCCAACTCGGTGAGCGCCCCGGCGAGCAGGGCCCACGCCGCTTCGCCATGCGCCGCCACGACGGCGTCGAGCGCCAGCTCGGGATTCGGGACGCGCTCGGCTGAGGTCACCGGTGGAAGGGTGAACGAGCCGTCGATCTCCACCACTGACAGCGGGAACTCCGGCGCACATCGCGGCCAGCGCACCACGCCTCCCGAGCGCGGCAGGCCCGCCAAAGCGGCCAGTGCGTCCACGCCCAGGCCGGTGGTGGCACGCGCCGGGTGGCCCAATGCGGCGGCCGAGGCGAGGACCGCGCCCATCGCGTGCCCCAGATCGAGCAGCAACACCGGGAGCGAGCGGGGGCCGTACCGCCACCACGTCCGCAATGGGTTCACCGACAGCACCACCTGGAGGTCCGACGTGGACCGTGCCGTCCTCGTCGGCGCGACCAGGGCGTGGCGAACCGGGTCGTACCGCCATGCTGCGCCCCGGTGCACGACGTGCGCCTCGATCGGATACCGGCCGCCCGCCGACGGCACGCGGCGCAACCCCACTCCTGCAGTTCGTCGTCGCGGGTCCGAAGCCAATGCGAGGTCCAGCAGGGCGCCGACCCCGCCGCGCGGCCAACGGTCCAGCCCAAGTCCGGCGTCGGGCCAGCTCCGGGATTCCGCCGGCCGCAACGCGTGATCGGGGGCACCAGGTGGTTCGCCGCCCCACGCCAGGTGCAGCGACTCGCGGACGCTCACAGAAACGGCGGGGGCTCGATGACAAGACCAGCCGGTCCGCCGAGAGGATCCGCCCCAGCGGCCCAACCGCGCTCCTGGATGACCTCGCGCCACCGCGGCAGACCCCAGTACCGGAATGCCGCGGGCGCGTTCGGCACGAGGCCCGTGGCGCACACCCGCACGACCCGCAGCGGCGTGTGCGCCACATCGGCGGTCGTCAGGTCGGAGTGCGCGATCCGGCATCCGGCGCCGCGCAAGCTCGACAGCAATGAAACCAGATCACCGCGCGGGAGATCGTCGACCCCGATCGCCTGCTGGGGCCGGGTGAACCGGGGCAGGAGCCGCTCCTGGACGCGTTCGTCGAGCCACACCTGGACCTGCGCGCCCAGGTCCCGGACCCGACCGAAGCACGTGCCGGAATCGTCCAGGTAACGACGGTCCTCCCGAAACGGCAGGTAGAGGCCTTCGGCGAGGATGCCGGCGCGAATCGCCTCGAACACCCATCCGCCGGGGTCGACCAGACCGAGCGTGAACACCCACGTGTGCACGGCTTCCAGCACCGCTTTGGTGCACGCCTCCACCGGGTCGAAACGCGCGGCCCCGCCCCCGCCGACGATCCCGGTCACCGGATCCACCACCACGGCCGCCACGCACGCGGCGGGATGCTCCGTCGGCAGCTCCACCAGGTGCACCCGCAGCCGCGAGCCCGCGAGCTCGGCCGCCAGACCGGGCACCGAGTCGATGTCGATCCCTCGCGATGGGCCACCCAGGTGCCACCACAGCTCCAGGGCGTCGCGTTCGAGCAGTTCCAGCAAGCCGCGGCGGAACGCGTCGCGCTCGTCGGTGCCAGTTGCGATGCCCGCGTAGTTGAGGTGGTGCAGGCGGGGTTCCCGGCGACGTTCGCCGCTGTGGTAGTTCAAGTGCACCCACGAGGCGGGCAGCCAGCACGGTTCGCCGTCCTCGGCGCCTTTCACCCATTCCACGGCCAAGTCGTCGGTGAACGGCCGGTACGGCCAGCGCGAGGCCTCGTGCTGCCACGGCGCGAAGAACGGGAGATCGCCGGGCCCGAACATCCGCTCACCGCGCAAATCAGCAGCGGTCGCCCGCGGTAGACCCGGCGCGACCCGGTTTCCGCAGTAGCGTTCCACCGCCTCACCGAGCGCGGCGGTGCGGGCCCCTCCGGGATCCCCGAAGGTGGTGCCGAGGCTTACCCGGTCGGCGGGCCACGCGCCGAGCCGCCGCGCGTCGGCGATCTCGGCGGTGACGCCGATGTAGCGCGGCGGGGCACCGTCCACCGGGGCGACGTCGACGAGGCGGCGCACGATCCCGGTGACGGGGTCGATCAAGGACTCCACCGGCATCGTCGGGGTGGCGGGCATCGAAGCGACCTCCTGGTCGGGACGTGGTGGATCGAGCAGCGCCGAGGGCGTGACAACAGCGGTTCCTGGCCCGCGCCAAGGCACATCGAGGTGGGCCGCGTGGACGCGACGCGCACCGGGCAGCAGTTCGGTCGCCGTGACCGGGTCGCCGCCGGTGTGCGGGTTGCGGGCGTGGGCAGGCCAGTGGTGACCTGCCACCTCGACGACAAGCCGCGCCCCCGCAGCGACCAGTACACCGATGGGCGGTGTCGTGATCACGACCTCGCGGCGACGTCCTGGCACATGCGCGTACCGGCCGACCGCGTGCGTCAACGGCACGAGGCGATCACCGCTTTGCAGTGCGATGCGCACCACCCAGTCCGCGTCGACCGAGTCGGCTTCGGCATCGAGAGCGACGGTGACACGACCAGCGATCTCCCCTGCAGGAAGCGGATCGGTGCGCACCAACGCCCGGTCCTCGCGTTCGGAGAACCTGACGTCCGAACGGAACGGGTCGGACGGGTCGGCGACGAAAGCCGCATCCGACACCGCGCACGGCAACCGCATGCGGCCGTGGTCCATGCTGCTCCACCGGCCGTGCGAATCGACGGCGATGACGCCCGCGTCCCCACCGAATCCGTCGCTGCAGACCCCGCGCGCCCACTGCGCGTACACCGAGCCGATGCGCTGACCGCCGAGAGCGGCGCCGGGTTCGCGTGAGTCCAGGTCGTGGCCCCAAGGCCCAAGGACGAGGCGCGTGGGCCCACCCCATGCGTCGGCGAGTTCCACCGTGTGCGAAGCGAAGGGGTCCTGCAGACCGCCGACCGCGAGCAGCGGCATGCGCAGCTCGCGCAGCCCGTTCCACAACCGTTCGTCACGACGGGGTGCCGTCCACATCTCGTCCCAGCCCGGCGGCGTCGTGCCGAGCACCCGCTCGACGAGCCCGACGACGGGGAGCTGCGACAGCAGGCTCGGATCGTGCTGCGGTGCACGCGGTTGAGTGGTGCCCCCGTGTTCTGCCCACCACCCCACCCGGCAGGCGAGCCGCGCGGCACCACCCGGTTCCCGCGCGGTCTCGCCGAATCCCAGTGCCGGCACGCTGGCCAGCACCCCGCGCACGACGTCCGGTCGCGCCAGCGCGGCGGTCACCGCGCAGTAAGCACCGTAGGAAGCTCCCGCGACGAGCAGCGGACCGCCGCCGAAGTCCTGGTCAGCAACCCAGTCGACCACCGCGGCACCATCGGCCGGTTCGTGGACGTAGGGCAGGAATTCCCCTGTCGAGCCGAAACGTCCTCGCACGTCACCGACCACGCAGGTGAACCCGCGCCGAGCCCATCCCTGCGCCTCGCCGAGCAGGCGGTGGCGCCAGTACGGCGTGCGGAGCAGCACGACCGGGCCTGGCTCGTCAGCCACCACCACCGTGACGGCGAGGCGACAACCGTCCACAGTGGTCACGATGTGATCGCTGGTCATGGCGCGCTGGCGGGAACGGGCAGGACTGGATGATCGCTGATCGCGCCGGTGTCGAGGTCGACCACGCGCAACCGCCTGTCAACGGGCAGCGGATCGCGCTGGAACGCGCTTTCCCCCGAGCGCGAACCCAGTGCCCACGCCCGGAGGTCATTCACCAGCAACGCCACGACGAGAGCGAGGTCGGACGGATCGGCATCCCCGTCGCCGTGCAGCGCTTCCCCGGTGTCGTGCTGCGCCCAGAACGCGGCCAGGTGATGATGTCCCGACCCCGCGGCGGCCAGCCTGCGGGCAACGACATCACGATGCCGCACCTCCCCCGCCACCGGTTCGACGAGGACGTGCCGACCTTCGCGACTCGCGCGCTGCCACGCCACGCCGTGGTCGACGAGCACGTCGAGCTCTCGCCATGCGCTCGGGGCCGGACCGTCGGACCAAGCGCACACCGCGGCCGGATCGCAAGCCAAGATGTCCGCCGCGGTCGACGTCGCCGGGACCACGACCGGATCCGCACCAGCGCGACGCAGTGCCTCGCAGAACGTCGCGTCCTCACGCGCGAGCACGACCACGCGCGCGCGTTCCGCAGGCCACGTCGCGCGCGCACCGAGGTGCCCCGCCTGGCGGAATGCCTCCAGCGCCTTGGGTTCCACGCAGTTCTCGTCGGTCAAGGCACTGCGGACGGCGGCGAGTTCCTCGCTGGGAAGCGCGATGTCGAACATCGCCCCGGCGGCGTCGCGCAGCACCGCTGCCCGACCGTCCACGGTGAAAACCGAGCAGCCGGGCCGCAGTCGCGGCGGTGCGGCGGCGTCGCGCTGTCGCATCAGTCCTGCCTTTCCGGAAGTTTTGGGCCGATGCCGGCACCCAGCGGTGCCGGCACCGGGGTCGATCACTCGTCGCCCTCGAAGGGGTTCTCGACAAGCGCGTTGCTGTGGCTGGCCGAGTTATGCGGGAGCTCCCGCTCGACCTCCACGCGCTGGAAGACGTTGTCCATTTTGTTCACCTCCTCCCGATCTACGCCGCTTAGTCAGACATAAATGATAATCATTTTCAATGGATTGATCGACTATTCGACCTGTGATGCGCCCCACCTCAAAGGCCGCCCGGCTAACGAAAATGATTCTCATTTACACTGGCCGGGCGAGGAGGACGAACATGCACAAGACCACGGCCGACGAGGCCCGCGCCGACCAGGACTTCCGGCGCTACCTGGCCGCGCGGGTGACATCAGTGGCGGGAAGCCTCGTCGCGACCGTCGCGCTGCCCGTCCTCGTCTACCAGCTCACCGGATCGGCGGGCTGGACTTCGGCCATCGCGGTCGCCGAAGCGCTCCCCTACCTGCTGTTCGGCCTGATCGCCGGTGCGGTCGCAGACCGCGCCGACCGCCGGGTGCTCATGCTCAGCGCCGACTTCGCCAGCGCCGCCCTGCTGGCCACCATCCCCGCCGCCTGGGCCCTCGGAGTCCTCACCGCGCCGCACGTGCTCGTGGTCGGATTCTGCGTGCAGACCCTGTTCGTGCTCTTCGACGCCGCCAACTTCGGGGCGCTGCCCACGCTCGTCGGCAAACGGCTCCTCACCGATGCCTACTCCAAGGTCTACGGGGCGACAACACTCGCCGAACTCGTGATTCCCCCGCTGAGCGGTCTGCTGGTCGCGGTCGCCACGCCCGCACCACTGACCGCCGTCAACGCCGTGACCGCGCTCGCGTCCGGGCTGCTGGTACGTTCAATCGTCCGTCCACTGTCGACACCTGTGGGCACCACCACGCGCAGGACCGCCACGTCGATGCTCGCCGACATCAGGGCTGGACTGTCCTTCCTCGCACGCCACCGCGTGGTCCGCGTACTCACGCTCGTGGGCACCACCCACTCGGTCGCCAGCGGCGCTTACGTAGCCATGCTCGTGCCGTGGGCCGACCATGTCCTCGGCGTGCCCCCGTCCGGCGACTGGCGCATCGCGGTGCTGTTCAGCGGCTGGGGCGTCGGCGGACTCCTCGCGTCGCGAATAGTGCCTCACCTGACGAGGCGCTACGGCGGCGCACGCCTGGCGCTCGGCGCGCTTCCCACCTCACTGCTGTGCGGGTGCGCCGTACTGCTCACCACGCATTGGATCGCCGCCGTTGTGACGGCCACCGCGTGGGGCGCCGCGTACTCCACAGTCGTCATCAACGCGATCACCTACCGGCAGCACGTCTGCCCCGACGAACTCCAGAGCCGCATCAACACGACCTGCCGCATGCTGTCCTGGGGCATCGGCATGCCGACCGGAGCCGCGCTCGCCGGGGCGATCGCAGTGGCCGGGGCGAGCCCCCGCACCGGAATCGCCGCCGGTGTCTCGGTCCTAGCCATCGGCGTCATCACCGCTTGGTGCTCACCCCTGCGCAACGAACCACGAACCGCGGCAACCTGATCCGGCCATGCCACCCACCGGCCCGTACGAACCAGCGTGCCATTCCGCGCAGGACGCAGGGTTGCTCTTGCAACGTTGAGGATTCGGCTTGGGTTAGGCGAAGTTCCTCTTACGAACCGGTGAAGGCTTGGCGAGCCCGGCGGTGCTTCACCAGCGCCAAGTGTGGAACTCCGGTACGAAACGGCTTTTCCGAGAAGGGAGTCTGCGGTGAGCGAGACGATGAACTCCCCCGGAAGGTGCCAATCTGAACCAGCCGAACTCGGCCCGCATCTACGACTTCCTGCCCGGTGGATCGCACAACTTCGAGGTGGATCGGCAAGCAGCCCAGACCATGCAACGCGCCCGAACGGCCGCGGAGCCCGGAGGAAATCGCGGACTCCTCGGCGGCTGCGCCATCGCCGATCCCGGGGTCGTGCCCGTGCCCCTGTGGCACCCCGACAGAGCACCGACAGAGCACCGGCCGACGACGAGATCAGCCGGAGCAACTGTGGCCGATGTCGAGGTAGCTGACGTCACCGGACGATGTCGACATCGTGTGCCGATGATCTCCGAGTGCGCGCAGGCTCATCGGTGGAGTCCCCCAAGAAGAAAACCGGCTGTCCGTCTAGCATGACCAGACTGACAGTTGGTTTGTCAAACATCGGCCCGCGGTGGCCGAGGCCAGCAGCATCCGGGCGACCGCCGTGAGGTTTCGTGGCCCCAGCCGCAGTGCGGCCGAACTAGGCTCGACCGCGACAGCGGGCATCGATGGCGTTGGCCGCGCCCGATGACCCGGAACGCTCAGTAGGCGACCGAGATGTGTTCGCGTGAGTGCTCGTGGCGCTCGATCTCGTCGACGACCGCCAGCGCGAAGTCGGCACCGGAGATCTCCGACTTGCCGTTCTCGTCGAACAGAGCCACGTCACCGCCGAGGCGGTAGGTGCCGGTCCTCTCGCCAGTAGCCCACGAGCCGTAGCCGCCCGCGGGCGAGAACACGGTCCAGTCGAGTCCCTCCGGCGCGGCGGTCGCGAGCCATTCCCGGATCCCGTCCATCTCCAGCGCCTCCGAACGGAACTGCTCGGAGATCTCCCCCTCGACGAATCTGGGCTCGCCCGGCGCGGGGCGCAGCGACGAGAACCCGGCGATCACGATCAAGCGTGCCCCGGTGTCGGCTGCCGCATTGGCGAAATCCCGGTACAGGCCATGGAGCCGGCCCACCAGGTCCCCGCGCGGCGACAGGGTCGCGACCACCGCGTCCTCGCCGGCGATCAGCTCCGTGGCGTCCTCGGCCATGGCGTGCCTGTAGACCACCCCAGCGACCGGCGTGGTGGGCGCTGACCGCGAGAACGACGTCACCTGGTGACCGCGCGAGGCTGCCTCGGTAACGACGTTGCTGCCGGTGTATCCGGTACCGCCGATGATCAGGATCTTGCCCATGGTGACTCCCCTGCAGGTGGATTTCAGCGCCAGCCCAGCGCGGGCGCGACGTGGGTGAGGATGCTGTCCAGCACGTGACTGTTGTAATCCACCCCGAGCTGGTTGGGCACGGTCAACAGCAGCGTGTCAGCCTCGGCGATCGCCTCGTCGTCGGCCAACTGCTGCACCAGCACGTCAGGCTCGGCAGCGTAGGTTCGGCCGAAGATGGCCCGCGTGTCCGCGTCGATGTAGCCGACGTGGTCCTCGCTGTCGCCGTCGCGGCCGAAGTACGCGCGGTCCAGGTCATTGGTGAGCGCGAAGATGCTGCGCGACACCGACACGCGCGGTTCGCGCTGCCATCCGGACTCGGCCCACACCTTGCGGAACGCCCGGATCTGCTCGGCCTGCTGCACGTGGAACGGCGCCCCGCCCTCATCGTCCTTGAGGGTGGAGCTCATCAGGTTCATGCCGAGCTTTGCTGCCCAGGCCGCGGTGGCGTTGGAGCCGGCACCCCACCAGATCCGGTCCCGCAGCCCCTCGGAATACGGCTCGATGCGCAGCAGTCCGGGCGGGTTAGCGAACATCGGGCGCGGGTTCGGCTCGGCGAACCCCTTGCCTTCCAGCACCTTCAGCAACACCTCAGTGTGCTTGCGGGCCATGTCCGCGTCGGTGTCGCCGCCGCTTGGCTGATAGCCGAAGTATCGCCACCCGTCGATCACCTGCTCTGGCGAGCCACGGCTGATGCCGAGCTGGAGCCTGCCGCCGGAGATCAGGTCCGCCGCCCCGGCATCCTCTGCCATGTACATCGGGTTCTCGTACCGCATGTCGATCACGCCGGTGCCGATCTCGATGCGTGAGGTCTTGGCGCCGATCGCGGCCAGCAGCGGGAACGGGGAACCGTGTTGCCGGGCGAAGTGGTGTACCCGGAAGTGGGCACCGTCGGCACCTAGCTCCTCTGCCGCCACGGCCAGGTCGATGGCCTGCAGCAACGAGTCCGAGGCGGTCCTGGTCTGCGAATGCGCAGTGCTTGACCAGTGCCCGAAGGATAGGAATCCTATGGTTTTCACGACCGTTGCAACACCGCGGCCAACCGGTTGATTCCTCAACCAAACCCCAGCTCACACCACCCACGGATCAGTCACAAGAGCCAAGAAGATTCGGAGTCGGGCCCATGGCCACATCGAGGAATGGAGCCCTCCCCTGGGCCTGTTGGGCTCCGATCGTCCGGGCGTGCGTCAGCTACCGGTCACCGCCGCGAACGGCTGGGGCTTGTACGAGCCGCCCGAGCTGCCAGTCCCGATCAGGCGCCTGTCCGTAAGTTCGGCTCCGCCCCGAGGGCACCTTCCTGCGGTCCGTCAACGCGATGCCACGAAATGCCGTCATACCGCATCAGCGCGTCGGTGCCGAGGTTCCACAGCGCGCCGCCGGCTGCACGAGCTTCCCGAGGCCTCCAGTCGGCACGGGAGCCTGCTGCCGACTCCACCCGGCGAAGCTGCGCGCGAGCGGGGCGTCGCCGTCGCGAAATGCATTCCCAACAGCCCAGACATCGGGGCCGACGGCCGTGACGTCGTGGGCAGAGATGCGTACAGCGTCGGGCACCTCCGGCGGCACCTCGGTCCACGTCCTGCCGTCCCAATGCATCGTCGCGCCCGGGCTGACCTTGGTAAACTGACTGATCACCCACGCGTTGTCCGGACCGGTCATCGCAGAGGCGACGATCTGGCCGATGTCCGGAACCTGCACCTCCACCCAGCGTTCGGTCTCCTCACGGCGGAACGCCTGCGAGGTGATCGATGTCGGCGAGCCGGGCGGGCTGTAGCTGCCGAACGCCCAGGTCGCCCCGCCACCGCTGGACACGGTGGTCACGTACGAGGCCATCTCAGGTCTGGCCGGGAACTCCTCACGAGTCCAAGTGCCCTGCGCCGACGCTGTGCCCGCCACGTCCAAGACCACGGCCAAAGCCGTGGCCACGGTTGCTCCGGTTCTTCTTGACACCACTACCTCACGGCCGGTCTCCTACCTCCAGGAGACGCGGAACCAGTCGATCAGGTTGCTAACGACGGGCGTGCCAACTCGCCCATTTGACGAACTCGACTGAGCAGCGGTTCGCGGTGCACGCGGGGCGTCAAATCGCAGGTGGAGGCGCGGAAATCTATACTCCGAACCGATCGAGAAGAACCGCCGTCCGGCGGCGAGGCCGATGAGGGGTCGGCATGCGCACTTCCAGATCGATTCACCGCAGCGCCCTCACCGTGATCATCGGCGCACTGGCGCTGACGATGGCCGCCTGCGCTCAACCAGCACATCCTCCGGCCCCGTCCGCCATCGACTACCACCAATGGCACTCCGCCGACGATTTCCAGTCGGGCACCGCCGAGGGCGTGCGCAGTGGCGGAGCGGGCATCCAGATCGACGAACCCATCGGCACCGCCGCACATCCCGCACCCGATGGGCGGGCGCGCGACTACGACTACGCGCGGTGGACGTCCCCGCTGCAGGCGACGGGGTTCGGGGCGACCCAACTGGTCGCCTCGTGGAACGCGGCGACACCGCCCGGCACCTGGCTGCTTCTCGAAATGCGGGGCCGGACCAACACCGGCGCTCGAACCCGCTGGTACACCATGGGCGAATGGGCGTCAGGTGATGCAGACATCCACCGCACGAGCCTCGCCGGCCAATCCGACGTCCACGGAACCGTCAACGTGGACACCTTCACCACGAGTCCCGGAACGACGCTGTCCGGCTATCAGCTCCGCGCAACCCTCTACCGCGCCGTTGGCACACCGGTCTCGCCCTCGCTGTCGATGCTGGGCGCGATGACCTCAAGGATCCCGGACCGGTTCGGAGTTCCCACCTCCGGTCCCGGCGGCGCATGGGGCATCGAACTCCAAGTACCGCGATACTCCCAAAACGTCCACAGCGGACACTTCCCGCAGTACGGCGGCGGCGGTGAGGCCTGGTGCAGCCCCACATCGACGGAAATGGTCGTCGAGTACTGGGGAAAACGGCCACCCGAGCAGGACCTGGCCTGGATCGGTCCACAACACCCGGATCCCGCCGTCGACAACGCCGCACGCCAGACGTTCGACTACGCCTACGACGGCACCGGGAACTGGTCCTTCAACGCCGCCTACGCCGCGACCCACGGGTTGGAAGCGCACATCACCCGCCTGCACTCGCTGGCCGACGCGGAACTTTTCATCCGCAGCGGCATCCCTTTGATCACATCGCAGTCGTTCGCCGCCGACGAACTCGACGGCGCAGGCTACAACACCGACGGCCACCTCATGGTCATCGTCGGATTCACCACGAACGGGGACGTCATCGCCAACGATCCGGCTTCGTCCGACGACGCCGCCGTGCGCAACGTCTACCCTCGCACCCAGTTCGAGAACGTCTGGCTGCGCACCAAGCGCCGGGACGCCACGGGAGCAGTGGTCGACGCTTCCGGCGGCATCGCCTACATCATCACGCCGCCCCGATTCCCCCTGCCAGCCGCGCCCTGACGGCCCGAACTCCGCGAGGGCTGCGCAGTCTCGGCGGTGATCACTCGTGCCAATGCACACGGTGCATAGATGTCACACTCGAACCCGGTCACCTCCTCGGGTGCGACGATCGCGGCACCGGTAGCGTCGGCCACCGCGTTCGCCGCTTCGGTGTTGATGCCGCTGATGACGACCTTCGCACCGCGCTTGGTCAGCGAAGCCGCCAGCGGCTCAGGATCCGCAGCTTCGCTGTGGGCGTGTGCGTCTTCATGCTGTGGATGGCCAACGCCGGTGTCAACTTCGTTTTACCCGACGGTTGCCGCGCTCGACATCGCCCCGACCTTCTTCATCTTCGCCACAGTCGGCGTGCTGGGAATCGTCTTCGTCGCCGCCCAGGTTCCCGAAACCCGCGGCAAGACCCTCAAGGAGTTCGAAGACGAGATCCGCCCGCTACCCATGATCAGGAAGACCAGCCCCGCGCCCGTCGTGGTCGCACCCGCTGTTGCGGCGTGCGCCGCGATAGCACCGGCTGCCCTCCCCCTGAAGAACGACAGCTCCTGGCCCGATCCACACCCTCGTCCCACCTGGTCCGACCTCGCGGACACATCCACCCACCGCCCGTCCGCTAGCACCGCGCACTACTCAGGCCAAATGCGAGGGCAGTATGAGTAGTTCACCCCGTACCCGGCTCCGGTGCCGGCCGTCACAGTGGATAGCGCGACCGAAACAGTTCGACCCACCAGACATCCGCCGACGAATCGGGGTGTGACCATGTCCCAGCTCGCCCAGCGCTCCCACAACGCATCGCTGGCTTCCTGCCTCTTTGACGAACTTGATCGTCGCGCCAAGCTCGCCGAGCTCTGCATGAACCACGCGCTCGAACAGCAGTGCTGGGACCTCGTGCAGCGGCACCACCGCGAACTGCTCGTCGTCCGAGCGGAAATCCGTCGGCGCCTGGACGCCCTCGAGGACTTCCCCGGCCACGTCGGATCGCGCCTGGACGAGTGGACCGACGACGCGGTCGGATCCTGTTGAGGCCCGACAGATCAGACAGGACACTCGAACCCTTCGCGGCACCTGCGCCGCGAAGGGGTTTCTCGTGGTCCTCCTCCGGGGCCTCCCTCGATCCGAACATCGAGGCCGCCGCGATGAGCGCCCCGGCTGCGACCAGCGCCGCCACGCTCCACGAAGCTCCGTCGGACCACAGGATCCGCGACGTTGCCAGCAGCGCGGTGAACCCACCCAGCAGCACGCTGCCCATCTGGTAGCCGATGAACACACCCAGCCGATGGACACACCGCTGTATCGCACGCGCGGTTCGAACAGTTCGGTGTGGAACGCCGCGATGGGCGAACCGCTCGGTGCGGCAGCGCGAGCACGATGGCCGGGGACAGCGCGATGAACCCTGGGGGCTTGGTGTCGACCAGCCAGAAGAACGCCCAGGCGTAGGCCGCCATGAACAGCGCGCCTGCGATGAACACCGGTCGGCGCCCGATGCGATCCAAGCGCTGGACTAATTGGGCCGATCGGCCGTCAGTTCTTCTTCAGCTCCTCGGCGAGCATCACGATGATGCCGCTGGGACCTCGGACGTACGTGAGCTTGTAGACGTCCTCATACGTCGCGACGCCACGAAGCGGACGGCAGCCGTGCCTCGCGGCGATCTCAAGGGCTTTGTCGATGTCGTCGACTGAGAAGGCGACGCGGTGCATGCCAATCTCGTTGGGACGAGTGGGCTTCGAGTCGATCGCTTTGGGGTGGATGTACTCGAAGAGCTCAAGGCGGCCCTGACCGTCTGGCGTCTGGAGCATCGCAATGTTGGCGTGGTTGCCATCAAGGCCGACGGCAGTGTCGGTCCACTCACCACTGACCGTGTCACGGCCGACGACCGTGAGACCCAGGTCGGTGAAAAAGGCGATCGTTGCTTCGAGGTCACGAACGGCGATGCCGACGTTCTCAAGTTTGATGGCCATTGGTAGTCAGGGGCGCGGTGTCCCGAAGGACCCGGTTCCCCATCCCCCTTTCAATCCGTACGTGCGGTTTTCCCGCATACGGCTTACCGA
>NZ_JBSFLZ010000137.1:0-18658 GCF_053599315.1 Saccharopolyspora sp. NPDC000995 | reverse complement strand
CGGCTTCCATGCGCGCATAGGAAGCGTCCATGCAGGTGTCGCAGATGCAGCGTCCGTGCTCGGTGTCATGGGAATGCATTGCAACACCCTGGATTTCAGGGAGTTGCGGGGATCGTGGTTTCTGGAGAGTTGAGGGCGTGGTCGACGGGCTGTTCGCGTTGTTCGGCGTGGTAGATGGTCCGTTCGCTGCCTCCTGCGGTGTGAACGGGTCCGTTCGCTTCGGACCGGTTCGTGGGGTGAACGGACCGTTTGCGCCGTCTTGGGGGATAGCCCGTTCGCTTCGTCCCCGTCCTACTGGTCACGATTTGGGCGAATGGGTTCATACCGTCGGGGGGTGACTAATACCCTCTGTGCCGGACGCTCGCGTGAGGGGAAGGCGGACGGGTGAACGGACTGGTCGCAATGCTGATCGTCGTGGTCACCTTGTTGATCATCATCGCGGTGGTCGTCGTGGTCATGGGGGTGCGTGCCAAGCGCGGCGCAGCGAGGCCGGGAAGTCGGCCCGTCGACCCGTTGCACACCGGTGATCAGGACTCGCTTCGCGGTGACCCGCGGACGCTGAAGGCTGGCGACATCGTCGAGGTGCGCGGCCACTCCTACACCGTCCGTGGAACCATCCGGCTCTCCGAAGGCGGCTGGAACTGGGCGGAGCATCTGCTCGACGACGCCAAGGGCGGGCAGGTGTGGCTGGCCGTGGAAGAGGACCCCGACCTGATCCTTTCGTTGTGGACGCCGGTCGCCGATGCCGGGGAGCCGGGCCCGAAGACGATCGATTTCGCCGGGCGCACCTACCACTCCGAGGAGTCCGGCAGCGCCGAGTTCCGCAGCGAGGCCACCACCGGCCTCGCCGAGCAGGGCACCGTCCGCTACCACGACTACGAGGCCTCGGACGGTTCGATGCTGGGCTTCGAGTCCTACGGCGCCGCCGACTGGGAGGTCAGCGCCGGCGAGGCGCTCAGCCGCTACGACGTGCTCATCTACCCGACGGCGGACTGACCGGTGAAACCCAAGTTCTGGTTCGTGCTGGCCGCCGCCGTAGCGGTGTTGGCTCTGATCATCGGGATGGTGACGATCTTCGTCGCCGGCACCGGGCCGCGCGGCTACGTCGCGAACAGCTACCTCCGCGCAGCCCACCTGGACCTCTCCGGTGACTCCGACAACCGGGCCTACACCAGCCCGAAGCCGCCGACCGCCGTTGCCGCCGAGATCACGTTGAAATGGCGCCCGCAGTCCCAGTACACCGACTCGTCGGGCATCTACCTGCGGTATTCCAGCGATGCGGTGATCATCAGGCCGCACTCGCTCGGCTCGGTGATTCACGCGATGGACGCCGAGCGCGCCTACCGCCGCTACCACAGCCACGTCGGCGGGGTCTGGGGCTGGAGCAGCCCGCACGGCGAGAGCTTCCGCGGCAGAGGTCCGGGGGCAGGCAAATGAGCACCACGATCAACAAACCCGCCCGTCGCCGGGGAATCGTGCTGGCCGTGCTGGGTTTCTTCGTGGCCGTCGGCGTCGTCGGGTCGCTTATCGGCGTGCTCGGCGGCGACCCCGTGCAGACCACCTTCACCTCGGAGGAGTCCACCTACTACTCCGAGGGCCAGCAGTACTCGGGGCCGCCGATCCAGCGGTTCACCTCGGCCGACGCACAGCAGCTGGCGCAGGGGCTCGCCGCGGCCGAGCAGGCGCACGGGGTTTGCTTCGGCTGGAAGCTCGTGGACGCGTCGACGAAGAAGTTCGACCAGGGCTCCAGCCGGGGACCGACCATCCCGGCCGAGACCTGTCCGCGCTGGGCCGAGGTCCGGGTTTTCGTCGCCGCCGGATCCAGCGAAGACGATCCGGACGCGGCCGACGTCAAGGCGGCGGCGTCGGACGACCTCGCATCGCTGCCGGGCGTTGAGGACTTCGTCATGCTTGGCGTCACCGCCGACTCGCTGGCCGAGGAGCCGGTCACCGTGACCGGGCAGGCCGCGCTCGGATTGCCATTGCTGCTGGTGGAAACCGGCGCGCTGAAGGCCCCGCCGGTGGCGGAGGACGCACCGGGCAACGCCTCGGCTCCGCCGTTGCCGCGCGGCGACGGCTCTGGCTCGAGCTGGGCGACTTGGGCGTGGCTCGGCGGCCTGGGCGTCGTCGTGGTTCTCGCCCTGGTCCTGGGCTTCCGGGCCCGCGCCAAGCAGAAGTCCACGTCGGACTGCCCGGATGCCCCGAACACTGCGGCCGCGCCGCAGCCCGGGCCGACGCAGCAACAGGGGGCACAGGTCCCGCCGCCAGCAAGAGCGCAGCCTCCGCCGGGGCCGCCACGGGCTGGACCGCTGCCTCTGCAAGGACCGCCGGTAGGGCCGGGATCGCCACCAATCGGACCGCAGCCGCCGCCGCGACCGCTGCAGGGACCACCCGCCCCGCAAGGTCCATCGGCTCAGCCGGGCCCGTCCCGACCGGGGCCGCAGCCGGGCTGGCCGGCACCGCCCGGGCCGCCGGGTGGTCCGTGACCGCCGCCTCCACCGCAAGGGCCTCCACCGGCGGGCCCCCGACGCTGATCGCACCGACCACGACACCAGAAGGGCCTCACCTTGCTCCAGGACCTGCTCACCGGCATGCTCGCCGCGGTCGCCTACGGGGTGATCGGCGTGGCGATGATGGCACTCGGTTACGTGCTCGTCGACCTGGCCACGCCGGGCAAGCTCCGCGACCTGATCTGGGTCCGCCGCAACCCGAATGCGGCTTTGCTGCTGGTCTCCGGCTTGCTGGGGGTCGGCATCATCCTGACCACCGCGATCGCGGGAAGCGCCAACGACCTGATCGCCGGGCTGTTCGGCACCCTCGCCTACGGCATCCTCGGGCTCGTCCTGATGAGCCTGTCGTTCCTGCTGATCGACGCGGTCACCCCAGGCAAGCTGGGCGACGAGCTCGCCTCCCCGAACATGCACCCGGCGACGTGGGTGTCGGCGACGGCGCACGTCGTGATCGCTATGATCATCGCCGTCTCGATCTGGTGAGCAGCGCGTGTCGGTGAGCGCCGGGCTCGCTCCCGAACCGGTCAAGACCGGCAAGCCGCGAAGTCGGTTTGCCCGAACCGCGGTGCTGGCGGCTGTTTTCATCTGCGCCGCTTGTGGCCTGGTCTACGAGCTGGCGCTGGTTGCACTCGGCAGCTACCTGATCGGCGACACCGTCGGGCAGGCCTCGATCGTGCTGTCGCTGATGGTGTTCGCGATGGGCGTCGGTGCGCTCGCCGCGAAACCCCTGCAACGCTGGGCGGCCCCGGCGTTCGCCGGCATCGAACTGCTGCTCGCGCTGCTCGGCGGGCTTAGCGTGCTCGGGCTGTACGCCGCGTTCGCGTGGCTGAGCCTCTACACGCCGGCGCTGATCGCGATGGCGCTGGCGTTGGGTGTGCTGATCGGTGCGGAGATCCCGCTGCTGATGGTGCTGTTGCAGAGGATTCGGCGGCAGGACGCGGGTTCTGCGGTCGCCGACCTGTTCGCGGCCGATTACGTCGGCGGACTCGTCGGTGGGTTGGCGTTCCCCTTCCTGCTGCTGCCGCTGTTCGGGCAAGTGCAGGGCGCGCTGCTGGTCGGCATGGTCAATGCCGTCGCCGGGCTCGGGCTGGTGTTGACGGTCTTCCGCCGGGAACTGTCCAAGCGCGCCACCTTGTTGCTTACCGGTGCATCCGTCCTGGTCGGCTTCCTGCTCCTTGGGGCTTACGCGTTCGCCGGCGACTTCGAGGTCACCGCGCGCCAGGCGCTGTACGCGGACCCGGTGGTGCGTTCGGAACGCACCCAGTACCAGGACATCGTGCTGACCGAGTCGGTGTCGTTGGGCGGGAACCGCGACACCCGGCTGTACCTCAACGGGGACCTGCAATTCAGCTCGATGGACGAGTACCGATACCACGAGGCGATGGTGCATCCGGCGATGGCCGGGCCTCATGAGCAGGTGCTCGTGTTGGGGGGTGGCGATGGCTTGGCGCTGCGGGAGCTGCTGCGGTACCCGGACGTCCGCGAGGTCACGCTGGTGGAACTGGACCCGGCGGTGCTGGAGCTGGCGAGCACCGACCCGCGAGTGTCCACTTTGAACAAGGATGCCTTCGCCGATCCGCGGGTGCGGGTGGTCGCAGCGGACGCCTTCAGCTGGCTGCGGGACAACCGCGACCGCTACGACGTGGTGCTCGTGGACATGCCTGACGCGGATTCGACGGCGACGGCGAAGCTGTACTCGACGGAGTTCTACGGGCTGGCCCGGCAGGCGATGTCGGACGATGCGCGAATGGTGGTGCAGTCGGGGTCGCCGTTCTTCGCGCCGAAGGCGTTCTGGTGCATCGAGTCGACCATGCGAGCGGCTGGCCTCAGCACGGTGCCGTACGAGATCACGGTCCCCAGCTTCGGGGAGTGGGGCTTCCACCTGGCCAGCGCGAAGCCCGACCCGGCGCCCGTCGCGACCGGCGCCGCAACTTCAATGGAAATCGGCTCTTCGATTTCAATGGAAATTGCGGAAACCCACCAGGCGGACGGAAACCCGCTCGCCTCACCAGGCGCGCCACCGCTCCGGCTGCCCGCTGATAGCCCGCCGCTGCGCTCGTTGGACGAGACAACCCTGCAAGCGTCGGCGACGTTCCCGCCGGATCGCACCCGAATCCCAGGCATCAAGCCGTCGACGTTGATGCACCCGACGATCCTCCAGTACGCCCAGGGCGAATGGGCGAACTACTGACCTGCTGGCCTCTCCAGTCATTGCCAGCAGAAGTTGCAGCTCGTTGTCGGGCGGCACCGATCCATTGGCCTGGGGCGGTGTTTTTACAAGTCATTGCCCGTGACTCCAGCACGCCATCACCGGAAACCCCTGGCTACGGCGTGACGGTTGTGTGGCTGGAGCGATTTCGCGCGAAACTGTCACCTCGCAGGCGTGGCGAGCGGCGATTTCACTGCGCGAAATCGCCGCCACCGCCGTAGAGCTGCCGTCTCACTGGCACACGGAACGAGTTCTGAAACAGCCTCTACAGCGCCGAAAAGTGCTCACGGGGCCAGAGCTGCGGGAACCCTTGGGTTTACGGGCCGAACCAGCGTTCTTCAGAGGAGCGGGGCGGCGCCGAGGTGGTTCCGGTGATCAGCTGGGTCTCCAACTGGATGTGGCGGGGGCGGCCCGGCTCGCTGGTCTCCAGCAGCAGCCGCCCGGCGGCCCGGCCCTTCTCCAGCCACGGCTGGCGCACCGTCGTCAGGCCCGCCCGCTCCGCGTCCGGGATGCCGTCGAAGCCCGTGATGGTCAGGTCCTCCGGAACCCGCAGGCCGCGGTTGCGGGCCTCGCTGAGCGCACCGAGCGCCAGTATGTCGGAGGTGCAGACGATCGCGGTGATCTCCGGGTCGATCTCCAGCAGTTGCGCCGCCGCCGACGCCCCGGACGCCGTGGTGTGGTCGAAGCGCTCCACCACCGGCACCTTCGTCCAGTCCACCCCGGCTTCGGTGAACACCTCGGCGAGCGCGGTCAACCGGGCCTTCTGCACGTGGAAGCTGGCGTTGGCCTGCCGCTGCACCGACGCGGGGCCGTCATTGCGGCCCCGGGCCAGGCGCATGCAGAGCACGCCGACGCGGCGATGCCCGAGCTTGATCAGGTGCTCGGCGACGGTCTTGATGGCCTTCCCGTCGTCCGGGCCGACCCAGTCCAGATTGTCCAGGCGCGGCTGGTCGCAGACCACCACCGGCACCGGCCGTTCGAGCACCGCGGCCAGGTGCGGGTCGTCCTCGGGGACCGAGTAGACGACGAACCCGTCCACCCCGGCGCGGTGCACCGAGGCGACGTCCTCGCGTTCTGGGCTCGCCGGGATCAGTAGCAGGCCCTGGCCGGCGTCTTCGCAGGCCAGCGCGAGGCCTTCGAGGAAGCCCACGGCGCCCGGGTCGCGGAAGGCGTATGAGAGGTTCTCGGTGAGCAGCAGGCCGACCGCGCCCGCTTTCCGGGTCCGCAACGACCTCGCCACCGGGTCCGGTCCCGGGTAACCCAGCCGGCGAGCGGTCTCCAGGACTCGCTTGCGCAGCTCCGGGGAGAGCTGGTCCGGACGGTTGTACGCATTCGAAACCGTCGTCCGGGAGACCCCGAGTTCTGCAGCGAGCGAGGCGAGCGTCGCGGGCCGCCGGGCATTCGTTGACCGCGCCATGCAGGAACCGTAACGGTTCAGTACCCCTCGGTGAAGTGAGCATGATGCATATCCCACTCCGTCCGAATCGTGAACACAGAGCGACGTAGGGTGATCACTGTCCGAGTTGGTTCATCCGAGGGGCTGACCCCGAGCGATTTTGCGGTTACTTTTTTCGTAACCGATTCCGTGAAAGGTGTCACAGATGGCAGAGGTTGCGTACGTCAACGCCTCGCGCGTTTACCAGGGGAGCCCGCCGGTTCGGGCCGTCGACAAACTGGCCTTGGACGTCGCCGACGGTGAGTTCCTGGTGCTGGTCGGCCCGTCCGGATCCGGTAAGTCGACCGCGCTGCGGATGCTCGCGGGCCTGGAGGACGTCGACGAGGGCGGCATCACCATTGGTGGCAACGATGTCACCAACACCCCGCCGAAGTCGCGGGACATAGCCATGGTTTTCCAGTCCTACGCCCTCTACCCGCACATGACGGTCGCGGAGAACATGGGCTTCGCGCTCAAGCTGCGCAAGACGCCCAAGGACGTCATCAAGCAGAAGGTCACCGAGGCGGCGAAGATGCTCGACCTCGAGAAGTACCTGGACCGCAAGCCCAAGGCGCTCTCCGGCGGGCAGCGGCAGCGGGTGGCGATGGGGCGCGCGATCGTCCGCGAGCCCAGCGTGTTCCTGATGGACGAGCCGCTGTCCAACCTCGACGCCAAGCTGCGCGTGGAGACCCGCGCCAACATCGCCGCGCTGCAGAAGCGGCTTGGCACCACCACCATCTACGTCACCCACGATCAGGTCGAGGCGATGACCATGGGGCACCGCGTCGCGGTGCTCAAGGATGGGCTGCTGCAGCAGGTCGCCACTCCGCGCGAGCTGTATGAGAACCCGGCCAACGCGTTTGTCGCGGGCTTCATCGGGTCGCCGGCGATGAACCTGAAGACGGTGCCGTTGACCAGTGACGGGGCGGTGCTGGACGGGGCCACGATTCCGCTGCCGCGCGAGGCCCTCGCCGCTGCCGGGGACCTCAAAGAGGTCACCTTCGGCGTCCGCCCCGAGGCGCTGTCACTGACCTCCGGCGACGACGCCGGGATGTCGATGACCGTCGAGCTGGTCGAGGAGCTCGGTGCCGACGCGCTGATCCACGGTGCCATTGACGTCAACGGCTCGCAGGAGCGCTTCGTCGTCCGCGCCGACGGCCGGACCCCGCCCGCGCTCGGCCAGAAGGTGACCGTGGCGCTGCGCGACCACAGCGAGATCCACCTCTTCCACCCCGAGACCGGAGCCCGCCTGGCCGCTTAGGCGCAGGCGATCCGTTGATCGATGCCCCCGCTGGTTCTGGCGGGGGCGTCGTTGCGTGCGCAACAGAAATAGCCCGGTCGGTGGAGTGTCGTATGCAACCGTGCTTAGACTGTAGTTGACAACGGTTTCCGTTACCGTTCGCAGATAGCCGTCAGCCTGCTGCGCAAGGGGCCGACCACCGAGGAGTGCATCCGATGACCGTTCGCAGTCGCTCTGCCGCCACCGCCTTGGCCGGACTCGCCGCAACCGCCCTCGCCCTGACCGCATGCGGCACCGGCGAGCAGGCGGGTCGGGGCGCCAGCGACAAGATCAAGGTGGTCGCGTCCACCACCGTGTGGGCCAGCGTGGTTCAGGCAGTCGGCGGCGACGACGTCGAGGTGGAACCGGTCATCAGCGATCCCAACGCCGACCCGCACTCCTACGAGAGCACCCCGCAGGACGCCGCGAAGGTCGCCGACGCGGACCTGGTGGTGTTCAACGGCGGCGGATATGACGAGTTCATGGAGCGGGTCCTCGGCAACAGCGGTCAGGGCAAGCCCGCCATCGAGGCCGTCAAGGACGAGCACGAGGGCGAGCCCGCGGGCGGGCACGAGGAACACGGCGGGCACGAAGGCCACGACCACTCGGTGAACGAGCACGTCTGGTACGACCTGCACGTGGTGGAGCAGGTGGCCGCCCAGGTCAATGCCGAGCTGAGCAAGCTCAAGCCGGCCAAGGCCGAGCAGTTCGGCCAGGCTGCGGGCCGGTTCGCGGAGGAGATCGGCAAGCTGCAAGGACGGGTCGGCGAGCTGGGGGACCAGAACCGGGGCAAGCAGGTGATCGTCACCGAGCCCGTCGCGCACTACCTGGTGGAAGCCGCCAACCTGCAAGACATCACGCCGCCCGAGTTCGTCAACGCCATCGAGGCCGAGTCCGACCCGTCCGCGGCCGCGGTGGCCGCGATCCAGAACGCGGTGAACGCCAAGCAGGCCGCGGCGGTCATCTACAACCCGCAGACCGAATCGCCGGTCACCCGCAACGTGCGCACCGCGGCGGAGCAGAATCAGATCCCGGTCGTCGAGATGACCGAGACGCTGCCGCAGGACAAGACCTACGTGCAGTGGATGGACGCCCAGATCACGGCGTTGCAGACCGCCCTGAACCAGAATCGCTGAGATATGACCGCCAACTCCGAGACCGAGCCCATCCTCGCGCCCACCAGCACGGCCCCAGCCGTGCGGTTGCGCGGCGCGAAGCTCTCGTACGGCCCGCGCGTCCTGTGGTCCGGCCTGGACCTCGACGTCGAGCCGGGCGAGTTCCTCGCCGTGCTCGGGCCGAACGGTTCCGGCAAGACGAGCCTCCTGCGGGTGCTGCTGGGCTTGCAGCAGCTCTCCGCGGGCAGCGTCGAGATCGCGGGCGCGCCGGCACGTCGCGGCAGCAACCGGATCGGCTACATCCCGCAGCAGCGGGCGCTGGACGCCACCGTGATGGTCCGGGGCAGTGACCTGGTCGGTCTCGGGTTGGACGGTCACCACTGGGGCACTGGGCTCCGCGGCCGCCGCGAGCGCAAGCGGCGGGTGGCCGCGGCGCTGCGCGCGGTCGAGGCGACCGATTACGCCCGGATGCCGCTGGGCCTGCTCTCCGGAGGCGAGCAGCAGCGGCTCCGCGTGGCGCAGGCGCTGGTCAGCGACCCGTCAGTGCTGCTGTGCGACGAGCCGCTGCTGTCGCTGGACATCGCGCACCAGCGCAAGGTCAGCCGGCTGATCGCGAACCAGGCCCGGCAGACCGGCGCGGCGGTCCTGTTCGTCACGCACGAGATCAACCCGGTGCTGCCGCTGGTCGACCGGGTCCTCTACCTGGTGGACGGCCGGTTCCGGATCGGCCCGCCGGACGAGGTGATGAACTCCGTCACGCTGTCCGAGCTGTACCGCACCGACGTCGAAGTCGCCCGCGTCGGCGGGCGGCTGGTGGTCGCCGGCACCGATGACCACGACCACCATGTGCAAGAGGCGGAAGAGGCGTGAACGCATTCATCGACGCGCTGGGCAAGGTCCTGGACTTCTCCACCACGGTCGACCTGCTCGGCTACCCGTTCGTCCAGCAGGCGCTGCTTGCTGCGGCGGCGCTCGGCCTGGTGTCCGGCTGCCTGGCACCGCTCGTCGTCGCGCGGAAGATGTCCTTCGCCGTGCACGGCACCGCCGAGCTCGCGTTCACCGGCGCCGCCGCGGCGCTGCTGATCGGCGTCGGTGTCGGCGTTGGGGCGCTGGCTGGAGCCGTGGTCGCCGCGCTGCTGCTCGGCTTGCTGGGACAGCGCGGGACCGAACGCGACTCGGTGATCGGCGCGATCCTGTCCTTCGGGCTCGGCGTCGGCGTGTTGCTGCTGTGGCTCAACCCGGAGCGGACCGCGAACAAGTTCAGCCTGCTGGTGGGGCAGATCGTCGGCGTCGATTCCGCGGACGTGTTGCTGCTGGCGGGCTGCGCGGCGCTCGTCTTGGTCGTCCTGGCCTTCGTGTACCGGCCGTTGCTGTTCGCCAGCGTCGACCCGGACGTCGCGGCAGCCCGCGGCGTTCCGGCGCGAGTGCTGACCCCGCTGTTCGCGGTGCTGGTCGGCGTGGCGACGGCGCTGGGCGTCTACACCGTTGGCGCGCTGCTGGTGCTGGCCCTGATGGTGACGCCGGGGGCCGCGGCAGCGCGGGTCACCGCGAGCCCGATCAAGGCAACGGTGCTGGCCGTGGTGTTCGCCGAGGTGGCGGTGATCGGGGGCATCGTCCTGTCGCTGGCGCCCGGGGCCCCGGTGAGCGCCTTCGTCACGATCATCTCGTTCGTGATCTACCTGGTGTGCCGGGTGGTCGGCAACCGCCGCATCCGGCGCCTGTCCCGAATCCCGGCCGCCGCCTGAGGGCAGTTTCAATTGAAAATGCCCTCATGCGGCGGGTGGCGACAGTTTCAATTGAGCCATTTTCATCCTGGCCGATCCGCAGCCGTGACGCTGGAAGTCCCGCGGTCCGTGGGCTGCCGCAAGCGGCGTAGCCGCCTTTTAGTCCATCCTCGCAGCATGCGTCGTCGCGGGTTCTCAGCGGTCCTCTCGCGAGGACGCCCGGACGCCGCTGGTCATGCACAAGTCCGGAATCGCGGACTCGAAAAGGCCGCTAAGGTTCCGCTGCCCGCACGGCAACGCAAGAAGAGGCTGGAAAACGCTCGTTGAAACTGCGGGTTGGGCAGGTGCGCCGGGCACGGGGCCCGAATGGCGACGGGCCCGGTGTTGGCCGAAGCTGGCGCTCGTGCCTGGGAGCGGCCAGCAGAGGGTCCTGATCAACCTGGCGACGTCGCTGGGTGCGGTGGCGGCGTGCACCGTCGTCTACTACCTGTTGCCGATCGGCAGGTTCGGGCTCTTCGGCACCGTGAACGCGGTCGTGATCTTCGCCGTTGGGCTGACGGCCATCTCCGCGCTGATCATGTTTCAGGTGCGCCGCTTCCGGATCGAGGACGCGCGCCACGGCAGCTCGATGGCCGGGGTCGTGGCGGCGTTTTACCTGGCAGTGCTGTTCTTCGCGGCCGTCTACTTCGGACTGGCCGCCCTCGATCCCGGCTCGATCGCGGCGCTGCGCACGAAAACCGACGCGCTCTACTTCTCGCTGTCGATCACCAGCACCGTCGGTTTCGGCGACGTGCACGCGGTATCCGAGATCGCCCGCGCGGTCGCCGCAGTGCACATGACCTTCAACATCGGGTTCCTGGCCGCGGCAGTCGCTGTCGTCCGGGCCAGGGCGAGCCGCCCCCACGGCACCTGAGGGGCGAGTTTCACCTCGCGCCTATGCGGTGAACGGTCCGTTCGCCGCGAACCCGTCGGGGAGGATGGCCCAGGCACGCCGGTCAGGCGAGGCCGAGGTAGCGGCGTTCGTTGAACTTCTCGCCGGTGCAGGACGCTCCGAGGTCGTGGCCGATGCGCTCGATCACGTCCGCCAGTTCCAGCCGGGCCAGCCACGAGCGGGGCAGGACCGCCGTGCCGTGGCGGGCGCCGAGGATGCTACCGGTCACGGCCGCGGTGGAGCCGCTGTGCCCGGAGTGGTTGACCGCCAGCCGCAGGGCGTCGGTGAACTGGTCGGGCTTCGGCAGCGCGAGCGCGCAGTAGGCACCGATGGATAGCGCCTCCGGGCCGATCCAGCCCTGTCCTAGCCGCTCGATGTGCCCGACGCTCGCACCCAGCCGCGCCAGCGTCGATGCCTCCGCGAGGGCGGTGGCGGTCTCGACGTCTTCGCGCAGCACACGGCCCGCCGCCTGGTCGACGGCAGCCGGCAGCTTCCGCTGTTGCACCGCGACGAGGTGCACGATCAGCGCCAGCGCCCCGGCCGAGGCCCAGCCGCTGACGCCGCCGTGGGTGAGCGCCGCGCATTGGCAGGCCAACTGGTAGGCCATCTCGGCGGTCGGGGAGAAGCCGAGCGGCGCGCTGCGGTCCACGCCGCCGCAGCCCTTGGAGCTGTTCCGCGGCCGGTCCGGGGTGCCGAGTTCGGGTTCTTGCAGCGCGCGCAGGCTGGTCAGGCCGGGGGCCCGGCCGGCGTACAGTTCGGGCTCGGCCATCAGGCCGGTCGCACCGGGCTGCGGCTTGTCCTCCTGCTGGGTGGTCAACCAGCGGCGGTAGGCGGCGGCGGTCGACTCGACCGGACGCCAGTTGCCGCCGTTGTTGCCTGTTGTCCAGGCGTGTAGGTAGCCCTCGCCGGTGAACAGCGACATCTGCGTGGCGTCGCCCAGCAGGGCCTGAGGTGGTGGTTCGGCGACGCCTGCTTGGCCGAATTCGGCGCGGATGCCGTCTAGCTGCGCGTACTCGACCGGGCTGCCGAGCGCATCGCCCAGCGCCCCGCCGAGCAGGCAGGCCACCGCGCGATCGACCACTGTGGACGGCGTGGGCACGGGGTCGGCTCTCCTTCCACGGTGTCCTCGTACGAGTGATCGGCGTGTCCCGACTTTACTTGGCGTGTTCGCCCATCGGGAGGCGTTCGCCGCAAGAACGGACGCGAGTGGGATGTATCGGGAGAAATCGGTCATGGCTCCATTGGGGTGAATCGCGGGCCGGTGATCGATCTCTCCTCGGCCGGTGATCGTTACGGTGTGTCCGGTTCCGGGTAGGGGGGCGCGCTGCCGCGCGGGCTCTCCGGGGTGTGGACTCGGTGTGCGCCTTGGTCGAGACTGTCTGAAGGCTCAACAAAACGTGAGCGAGAGTCGGATTTGGGAATGATGGCGGGGCACGACAGCTCTATCGAGGTGCCAGGCGCGGAATTCGAATTCCGCCTGCTCGGTCCTCTTGAGGTGCGCGCCGATGGCGTCGCGCAGCCACTGGGCGGCGCGCCCGTCCGCGCCCTGCTGGCCTGCCTGCTGCTGGAGCCGAACCAGGTCGTTTCGATGGACCGGCTGATCGACACGTTGTGGGAGAACGCGCCGCCGGCCAGCGCCCGCACCATCATCCACGGCTACGTCTCCAGGCTGCGCAAGCTATTCGGGGCCGCAGGAGAACAGGCCGAGATCGTTACCCGCCCGCCCGGCTACCTGCTGCGGGTCGACGGGGATCGGATCGATGCCCACCGAGCTAGAACCTTGATCAATCGCGCGCACGGCATGGAACCTGCGGCGCGGTCGCGGGTGCTGGCCGAGGCGCTGACGCTGTGGCGGGGCCCGGTGCTCTCGGACATCGCGAGCAGCCGGCTGTACCGGATGGTCGCGCCCAACCTGGACGAGCTTCGGCTGCTGGCGCTGGAGGAGCGGATCGCCGCCGACCTGGACCTCGGCCTCCACCACCAGCTGGTGCTGGAGCTGTCCACCCTGGTCGACCATCACCCGCTGCGGGAGCGCCTCACCGGCCAGCTGATGCTGGCCCACTACCGCGCGGGGCACCGCGCCGAGGCGCAGTCCCGCTACCACGACCTGCGCCGCCGGCTATCCCACGAACTCGGCCTCGATCCCGGGCCCGAGCTGCGCGAACTCTACGAGCGGCTACTCCGCGACGACCCAGCACTGCGTCATCCGCAGCGCCGGCCGGAACCCGGGTTCGGCATCCGGCGCCCGATCCCGGCGGAGCTGCCCCCGGCCCCGGCCGGGTTCGTGGGCCGGCAGCGCGAACTCGCCGCGCTCGACACGATGCTGGCCGAGCGCGAACAAGGCTCCAGCCTGCTCGCCGTGGTGACCGGCACCGCAGGCGTCGGCAAGAGCGCCCTCGCGCTGACCTGGGCGCACCGCGTCGAGCACGAGTTCCCGGACGGTCAGCTCTACGCGTCGCTGCGTGGCCTCGACTCGGAGCGCGAGCCCCTAACGCCCGGCGAAGTGCTGACCAGCATGCTGAAAGCGCTTGGTGTCGCGGCGAATGCGATCCCCGTCGAGCTGGACGACCGCACTGCGCTCTACCGGTCGTTGTTGGCCAAGCGCCGGGTTCTGGTGCTGCTCGACAACGCGCGTGACTCGGAGCAGGTGCGGCCGCTGCTGCCGGGCAGCGCCGAATCACTGGTGCTGATCACCAGCAGACGGCGGCTGGACGGGCTGGTGGTGCGCAGCGGAGCTCGGGTGCTGCCGCTGGAAACGCTGCCGACCGAGACCGCGATCGAATTGCTCGACCGGGCGGGCGTGCCCGGCAAATCAGCCTCCGAACCGGCCGCTGCGGCCCAGCTGGCGGACTTGTGCGGCGGGCTGCCGCTGGCGCTGCGCATCGCAGCCGCGCGGCTCGCGGCGAATCCGGCGCGCGGCGTGTCCGACCTGGTGCACGAGCTGACCGACGAGCGGAACCGGCTGCACGCGCTGGACATCGACGATGCTGACACGAGTGTCCGCCGCGCTTTCGACATCTCCTACCGGAGCCTGCACCCGGTGCACGCCGACACGTTCCGGCTGCTCGGGCTCGTGCCCGGCCACACCTTCACCGCGCACGCGGTCGCCGCCCTGTGCGGCACCGATCCGCCCAGCGCGCAGCGGCGATTACGGGCCTTGGCGCTGGCACACCTGGTCACCGAGCCCGAGCCGGACCGGTTCGGCATGCACGACTTGCTGCGCGTCTACGCCCGAGACCTGCTCGCCGCGCCGAGCTCGATCGACACCGAGGCGCTGCGCCGGTTGCTGAACCACTACCTCGTCACCGCCGACCACGCGCGCCGCTTCCTCCGCCCCGCCCGGGACGATCTGGACTTCTCCAGCGGCACCGTGCCCCGGCCGCAGATCACCGACCGCGCCCGGGCACTGGAGTGGTTCGACGCGGAATGGCCGAACCTGGTCGCCGCGGTCCGGACGGCCAACGCGGAAGGCATGCACGACCTCGCCTGGCCGCTGGTGCGCCTGCAGTTCAACTACCTGATGGTGCGCTGCCCATGGGAGGACTGGATCCGGATCTACACCGACGGGCTCGACTCGGCCCGCGCGGTGGACGACCCAGCGGGCAAGGTGCTGATGTCGGCCGGGCTCGGGGTGGCGTGCTCGCGGTCGGGCCAGCTGGACGCGGCGCTGGCGCACTATGACGAGTCGTACCGGGTCGCAGTGCAGACCGGCGATTCCGCCCGGTTGGCGATGACCCAGGTCAACATGGGCAGCGTGCTGTTCCGCATGAAGCGCTACGAAGAAGCGAAAGTGCACTGCCAGGACGCGCTGCGGGTCTACCGTTCGTTGGGCGATCGGTACTTCGTGGCCGGTGCGCTGAACAACCTGGCCATGGTGGAGCAGGTCAACGGCGACCTGGAGGAGGCGCTGGCGCACCTGCGCGAGGCAGAAGCGTTGTACCGGGACGCCGACGATCTGGAGACGTTGGCGATGGTGCTTAACAACTGCGGCGAAGTGAGCATCGAGCTGGGCCGGATCGCCGACGGCGAGCGCTTCCACCACGAGGCGCTGGACGTGGCGCTGCAGTGCGGCTCCGCGATGCGGCAGGCGTCGGCGTACCTGGGTCTCGGCGACGCCGCCCGGTCCCGCGGCGACCAGCAGGTGGCCCGGACCCGCTGGGACACCGCGCTGGCGATCTTCGAGGCGGAGGGCTCGCCACGCGCGGCGGAGGTCCGCGAGCGGCTGGGAGATCTCTCCGCCGCCGCCTGCTGACGGGCGTTTAGCCAACGTTTAGCGGGTGTGTAGCGCGCGCTGGGAACTTCTTCTGCGTGCGGATCAAGCCGTGCATGATTCGCACGAACGGGCGGCTCCGGGGGGGAGTCCAAGGGGGGATTGTCGCCCGGCCGTCCCGGTCAGCACTCGTGGCCGGCCGGGGCGGCAAGGGGGGCTTGACATTCGGGGATGGTCCTCCGAATGGACGTTGGGGGTGAGTGCGGGCTTTCGGTCCCGGGAGTGGGTGATCCTGGCCGAAGGTCCGCACTTCGTCTTTTTGCCGGTGTCCGTGGTCGTTTTTCGTGGCGGTGCGGGTAGCGGAAGCTCAGACGTCCTCTCGCTGTGGGATCCCGGACATCATGAATGTCATCACCACGTCGTGGCTGTCCTCGAGAGAAGACGTCTGTGAACCTGCGGCGGTGCCGATTGCGAGGGTGTGCGCAGCGGCTGCGCCGCTGCAAAGACAAAGATCAAACGGCCGGTCGTTCGGCAGCTGTACCCCCACGCGCTCATGCGCCAGGCAAACCGGCACCACCGTGACCTCAGGTCGAGGGGTTTCCCGCGGTGAGCTTCTCCAGTTGGGGGCGCTTCGCTGTGCGGCCGTCGCCGCTGGACACGCCCCGCAGGCGACGGCCGATCCAGGGCGCCAGGTACTCGCGGGCCCACCGGATGTCCTGGGTGCGCTGGGCCCGCCACGGCGTGCCGGGGGTGACCGGCCAGGGCTCGCTCCAGTCGGCGGCGACCGGCACGCCAAGCGCCTCGCAGGCCCGCAGCGCGACCCGGCGGTGGCCCGCCGCGGACAAGTGCAGCCGGTCCTCGCTCCAGGCCCGGGCGCCCCGCAGCGCTCGCATCGACCACAGGTCGAGCACGTAGCAGCCATGCTTGTCGGCGATCGCCCGCAGGTGCGAGTTGTAGGTCCCGACCTTGCCCCGGACGTGGCGCAGCACCGGGGTTTCGCGGGTGTCGAAGCCGGTGCCGATCAGCACGTCGGCGCCGACGGCGCGCAGCATGCCGACCCCGGCGTCGAAGAGCTCCGCGACCGCGTCGGGGTCGCTGCCGGGGCGGATGATGTCGTTGCCGCCGGCGGTGAAGGGACCAGCGCGGGCCGCAGCTCGACGGCCTGCGGCACCTGGTCGGCGACGATCTGGCGGATCAGCTTGCCGCGCACCGCCAGGTTGGCGTAGCGCAGCTCCGGGTTCTGGGCGGTCAGGTGCTCGACCAGCCGGTCGGCCCAGCCTCGGAAGCCCCCGGCGGGATCGGTGTCGGCTAGCCCCTCGGTGAAGCTGTCTCCCAGCGCGACAAAGCTGTCCCAACGTGACGAGCCGACGCTGCGCTGCGATTCCATTGACGATGTCCTTACTGGTCATTCCTTCCGCATGCGCGGTGATCAGGGACCACATTGGCGCTCGGACAGCGACTTACGCCACCGTCGGTTCCGCTCTAGTGATAACGGCTGAATAGACTGGTTAAATCTGTCCGATTTGCCCGGATATGGCGCGTCCATCGCGTTTTCCGTTGCCGCACCGCACTTTTCCAGCATCGCGGCGGCAACTGGGCAGCTATTCCTCGAAACACCGGTACGGGTGAACTGCAGCTGCTACTGTCCTTCGGCGGTAACAGAAGTAACGAGGGGGCCGCGATGTTGCGATCGATGCAGGTGGCAGGTCGGTGTGCGTTCGGGGAGACGCAGCGTCGTCTGCCCTTTCGCGTCATCGCGGTCGGTTGAGTTGGGGAACTTCAGCATGCTCTACCGCGTCGGTTCCAGTGCGTCCGCAGTGCGGGTCCGCCCGGATGCCGCGCGCCGCTCCGGCCGTCCTGAATACCTGGGGGAACCGTGACGTCACCGCAGAATCCGGCGTCCGCGCCGGGGCCAGCGGGCTTCGACGCGCAACAGCGGGCCGGTGGCTCGATAGGACGACGCCGAGCGGACGCGCCGATGCGCGGCTCGCTCGGCGGTGAGGTGCCGCCCGCCGGGCCGCCCGCGCCAAGCGGGCCACGACCCGCCCCGCGTCCGCAGCGCTTGGACTTGCGGGGCGAGTTCGCTGCGCTTGCAGCAGAACCGCACCCTTTCGCGCTCTGGGAGCGCACCGAACAGTTGATCGATCGCTTCGAGCACGAGCAGCGCAGGGACAGCCGACCGGCGCCAGCGCCTGACAGGCCCGAAGCGCCGAAGACGCCGAGCGGCGGGATGGCGCTCTCCGGAGACCTCGGCGGGTTCGACGAACCCCCGGCCCGACCGGAACCGGCGGCTGAACTGTCCGGTTCACTCGAACCGGAACCGGAGCCGCAGCGCCCCAGCAGATTCGCCGGCGGCCTCAGCGGCTTGCTCCTGCCCGCGCCGGCGCAAGACGACCCGCCGCCTCAGATGTCACTGCAGGGCGGTCCGCCGCCGCAGGTGCGCGACGGTGTGCTGGGTGGCCCGCCACCCCAAGCCGGTCCGCCGCGCCGCGACGTCCCGCCGCCGCAGGTCGGTCCGCCGAGCGGTCCCTTGCCGCAAGCTGGCCCGCCGCGCCGCGACGTTGCGCCGCCCGGGCCGAACGGACCGACGCGGCACGACGCCAGGCCGACAGGTGGTCTGTCGAGCGGCCCACAGCCTCAGGCCGGCCCACAGCCGTTGGACCGCCCGCCAGTGCCCGAGCCGGATGAGCTGCTGCGGCCTGATGTCCCGATGCTGCAGGACGGTCCGCCATCGCAGGCGCATGACGGTCTGTTGGGCGGTCCGCCGCCGCAGGCAGGCGCGCCCCGGCGGGACGCTCCGCTGCCCGGGCTTGATGGTCCGCCGCGGCGTAACGCTGGGCCGCGGGACGGGTCTGATCCGCTGCCTCAGGTTGGACCGCCGAGCGGCCAGTTGCCGCAGCTCGGTCCGCCGCAGGCAGGCGCGCGTCGCCACGAAGGGGCTCCGCCTGAGCCGCGTCGCGACGCTCCCGCGCCGCACGCCGGTCCTCCTTCCGGGCCTCCGCCCATCGACGGTCCGCCGATGGCGGAATCGCCGCGTTCCCCTGCTCCGCAGGGTTCGCCGTCGCCTCCGGCGGGGAACCCGGTACTTCCGCTGGGTGGCCCGCCGCCGCGGCCTCTGGCCGCTCCCGGGCCGCCGCCCAAGGGCCCGCCAAGCGGGCCCATGCCGCCGGCCGGGCGCCCGGGGGGGCCGCCGCCCGCGCGGCGGGGCGGCCCGCCGAGCGGCCCGCGGCCGGGCAAGGGCGGGC
>NZ_JBSFLZ010000136.1:0-18690 GCF_053599315.1 Saccharopolyspora sp. NPDC000995 | reverse complement strand
CCACGTCCCACTCTCCCCGGGCCAGCGCTACCCGATCACACACCCATTCCGGCAGGCCGCCCTCCAGACACTTCTTACTGAGATCACCTCATTGGGTGCACCACGGGATTCGAATCGCTATTGCTTGGCAAGCTCACGCCCTGAGATTAAGGCGGACGGCTGACGACATCCAAGACATCAAGACCTATTTTGCACCTGCAACCGCAAGAGCTTGCACCTTCTTCTCGGTTCGCCCGCGTCCGAGATGGCGGCAAGCCGATGCGCGGAAGACGTCACTCGCCACGTCGCCGGCGGGCGGGCCCGGGACTGTCCCGCGACAACGAGGAGATCATGCCTGATCAGCGTCGTTCCACTCGACGGCGGCCTCAGCCGGGTCGGTGGCAACCTTCAGGTCGTCCAAGTCCGTGCCGTTGCCGCGGCCGTTGGGCAGCTTCAACGGCGCTGCCCGCCCTGGCCGCAGGCACCTCCGACCTCAAGTCTCGGAACTCGGCCGTAGCCGTAAGAGGTCCAACACTCACAGAGGCGCAGTGGTGCTTGGATGCTGCCTTCGATCGTCAGGTCCGCGGTTGAAGTCGTCGCCGCAGTCGACGTGGTGGATGCGCGGGGTGCAGCGGCGGCGCCCCCGAGGTCGCACTATTTGGGCAACAAGTTCTCGATCACGACGAGATCATGCACCGATGGCGGGCTGCCGCCCGACGTTCGCCGCCAGACGCAACAACGCGGTTGCACCCATCTGCCGTAATGCTCTATGGCGGCCTCAGGAAAATGAGTGAGCCGGATACGACGATAGTGCGAATCTTCTTGCAGCGAGGACCGTCGTTATTTAATGATATACGGGGTGTGCCACCCGAACTAGGGGGATTGTGACACGCAACGATGACAAGACGCAAATGCGTCAGAGTGAACCCCCAGCGCCGTCGGTGCGGTCGGCCTGCGCGGTTTTCAATGCAACCTGGCGCGACTCCTGCCGTTCGCCGATAGGGGCCATCCCTCGGCTTAGCGCCATGCGCCGCCCAGAATGTGCGATGACCACTACTGTTCAGGCACACAGGTCGCGAATGGCGCGGAGTTCACGACCCTCCCGCTGCAGGAGGCAGTGGTGTGCTCGTCAAAACTGCTCAGCACGGGATTTCGCCTTAAGATTGACACGCCCGCGCTGAACCTGTCGCACCTTTTCGGACATTTTTCCGCTGACGAATTTCCGCTGACGACCGAACGCGCCGCTGCAGTGCAGGACTGCCGTGTCGGCGAACCCAGGTTACGTTTTCGCAGAAAGAAGGAAGCATGACCGTCGCGCTCGACGAATTTCTCGGCGGGCTGTACCGCAGCTTCGGGCCCCCGAAACAAATGGGCGAGTCCGCGCCAGCCTCCAATCGACCCCATTTCTTCCTGCACCGGAACTTCCTGGGTGAGCAGGACCTGGCGATCCTCTTCAACACCAAGCGGTGCAGATACCAGTGCAAGTTCTGCGCGCTTCCGTTCAAGTCCTCCCGGGAGTGGATTCCGGAAGACCAGGTGCTCGCCCAGTTCAAGTATGTGCTGGAGGAAGACAAGCACGCGCTGGGCGTGTTGGAGAGGGTGACCATCGCCAACGAGGGCTCGGTGTTCGACGAGACGACCTTTCCCGCCGAGGCACTCACCCAGATCACGGCGGCGACCCGCAAACTTCCCCGGGTGCGCAAGCTGGTGATGGAGACCCGGCTGGAGTTCCTGACGGTCGAGCGTCTGCGGGAGATCGCCGGGATCAGCAGCAAGCAGATCGACATCCTCACCGGTTTCGAGACCGTCTCGGTGGACCTGCGGGAGCGCGTGCTAGGTAAGCGCGAGCCGCTGGAGAACTTCCTGCGCGGGCTGGACGCGGTGGCCGCCGCCGAGTGCGAGCTGACCGCCTACGTGCTGTTCAAGCCAGACCCGGCGATGACCGACGAGGATGCCTGGATCGAGGCAGAGAAGGCCATCGACTACCTGCACGAGCACTGCGCCACGCGCGGCGTGCCGCTGACCATCCGGCTCAACCCGATGTACGTGGCCCGCGGTACCCAGTGGGCGCGCCGGGCCGAGGAACTCAACGGCTACCACCCACCGCGACTGTCGGACATCATCGCGCTGGCCGAGAAGAAGCGGCAGGAAGGCATCCCGGTGTACCTCGGCCTGACCTCCGAGGGCCTCTCCGACGAGGAGAAGACCTACCGAGCCCGCGAGGACTTCACCCGAGGCCTGCTCAAGCAGGGGATCATCATGAACGGCGACGGTTCGGTCAGTCCGCGCCAGCACTTGCTGCCGATCACCGACGTCAGCTCCGGCGCTGCCGAGCCGGTGCTGGAACGCAAGTGACCGGCACGCCGGCCTCCCTCGTCCCAATCATCGACTGCTCGATGCTGCGCACCGATCCGGCAGATCCCGCGCTCACCGAGCAGATCGAGCAGGCGTGTCGGGTTTTCGGTGGTTTCGTCGCCAGCGGATGCGAGCTCACCGCTACCGGCGAGGCGTTCCGCCAGGCCCGGCGGTTCTTCGAACTACCGGAAGAAGCCCGGCGGGCGGTCGCGGCCGACCACAACAACCGCGGCTGGACCGAGCACCGCTCTGAGACCAGCCACGGGCGAGAACCCGACGTCAAGGAGGCGTTCCAAGTCGGGCGCGACCTCGGATCCGAGCATCCGCTGGTACGGGCCGGCGTTGCGCTGCATGGGCCGAACCGGTGGCCGGAGCTGCCTGGCTTCCAGGTTGGCGTGGAGGCGCTGTTCGAGCAGATTCAGGGGCTTTGCCTGGCCCTGAGCGTGCCGCTGGCCCGCGGACTCGGGCTGGATTCGGCCGGGCTGTGCAACCACCTGGCCGAGCCGTACACGTCGATGCGGCTGCACCGCTACCGGACGGTCGAACCCGAGACCCCGCGCACCGGCGAGGAGTTCGGGCATGCCCCGCACACCGATTTCGGTCTGCTCGGCATCGTTGTGCAGGAGGAAGGTGGCGGGCTCCAGGCAGAACATGGCGGCGAGTGGGTTGACGTGCCCGGCGGCGGCGACCTGATCACCGTGATCGTCGGCGACCTGCTGGCTTGGTGGAGCGGTGGCAGGTACCGGGCTTTGCGGCACCAGGTGCCCACGCCGCGGCAGCGGGACCGGTACTCGATCGCGGCGTTCATGAATCCCGCGTTCAACCGGTCGTTGCACCCGCTGAACAACGCCGAAGCGCAACCGCAGCGGTGCGGGAAGTTCATCCTCGATGCCGCACATGGTGCCAAAACCGCCCCGGTTAGTGAGAACGGTTAGGTGAGGCAGATGGAAGAGGCGTTCAAGCGCGGCCGCGCGCTGCTCGCCGAGCTGGGGTCCGCAGGCGGTCAGGTCACCGAACTGGCCAAGCGGCTCGCCGCGGACGAGGGCTCGCCGGACAACGAGCAGGACCCGTGGGTTTGGCTGTGCTGCGTGCTCGGGTTGGTCTCGGTGCAAGAGGGCAACTACGGCGTCGGCGCGGTGGTCGTGCGCGGCAGCGAGCTGATCTGCGAGGGCCGGAACAAGTTGCTGAGGCCCCGGCTGAACACCTCCGCGCACGCGGAGGCGCAGGCCCTGGACACGTTCGAGGCGCGGTTCGGGGACTTGGCGGCCGGGCACGGGACGGTGCTCTACACCTCGCTGGAGTGCTGTCCGATGTGCACGGTCAGGTTGCTGAACTCAGGCATCCGCACAGTGCGGTACGTCGCGCCGGACGGGGACGGCGGCATGGTCGTCAGGATGGACTGCCTGCCGCCTTATTGGCAGCGCCTTGCCACCGGGCGGGAACCGCGACAGGTGTTCGAACCGGCCGACTGCTCTGCCGGGCTTGCCCAGCTCGCCGCGGACGTCTTCGCCGCGACCGAAAAGCGGCTCAATGACGAGGTCGTCCGGTCCTGATCCCACGCGCAGGGTTTCCGCACCGCCGATGTGGCAGTTGTGCGCAGGCCGGTACGCCCGGACCGCGACCCGTCGGCGGCGCTGCTGCCGGCGCACTCGATGCGCGAACAGCACCCAGCGCAGCGAAGCGCGCGAGCGCTGCGGAGATGGCTTGCCAACAGCACACGAACCCGGAACGAGGAACGCAATGACCCCGGCCCCCGATCCTCCGAGCACCACTGTCCGCCCCGGCGAAGCGCCGTGTCTGCGACGGTTCGCCCCTGTGCGCAGCGCAACGCACTGCGTCTACGCCCCGTCGTCCCGGCTGTGGGGCTCCCCTGGATGGGACCACGACCGCACGCCCGAGGAGAATCTCGGCGCGATGCTGCCGGTGCTGTGCGACTTCATCGACCAGGCCCGCGCAGCCAACTTG
The DNA here is from genome assembly GCF_053599315.1 of Saccharopolyspora sp. NPDC000995. NCBI lineage: Bacteria > Bacillati > Actinomycetota > Actinomycetes > Pseudonocardiales > Pseudonocardiaceae > Saccharopolyspora > Saccharopolyspora sp. NPDC000995. Next base: position 14,391 of record NZ_JBSFLZ010000136.1, on the reverse strand, counting down.
GACGGATTCGTCATCGAGTTGCCCGAGCCCCGTTTCGGCACCACCGTGGACGCGCTCGCGCAGACCACGCACGCGGTGTTGAAGTTCCTCAGCGACCACGATCCCGCCGACGGTCACACCATGGCTGCCGAGATCGAGACGGTTTCTTGGTGCTTCTGCTTCGGTGGCGAGTTGTTCTTCGTGAACACCTTCGGGCCTTGCTACCCGGCGGAGCATTCGCGGTACGCCTTCGGCGCGGACGCGAGTTACGTGCTGCTGCAACCGCGGCACTCCTTCGGCCGGGTGCTGCGCCCCGGTGAGACTGTGCTGCCAGCCGTCGTGCGGGAGCGCATCCGTCGTGACTACGACCGCCACGACCGCGGCTACGACCCACACATCAGCTCCAATCCGTGCGAGGCGTGGCGGGTGGTGCGGCCGCTGGGCGCGGACGACCCGGTGGTGCGCTGGTGGGAACTGCCGGCGGTGTTCCCGTGAATCCGTCGGCCGGTACCACCTGGGCCGAAGCGGACGTCGCGGACCTGGCCAGGTTCGCGCTCGGCGACCGGCCCGAGTTCACTGTCGAGTTGCGGCTGCGCCCGCGCTCCGAGGTGGTGCCGCTGATCGAGCATCGCTCGGCGCGGGACCAGTACGGGCTGCTGCTGGACCCGCTCGGCGCGCTGCATTTCCGTACTCGCAAGCCGCGGCAGTGGATGCTGGCCCAGCAGCTCAGGGCCTTCCCGACGCGGGCGTTCACCGCGGTGCTGGACCTGTGCCCGTTACGCGGGGATGCGGAGACGACGCTGTTCAGCTACGCGGTACCGGAGGCGGGCACCGTGCTGGCGCTGCGCGAGCAGCGGGCCGGCGGGCTGACCCTGGACATCGCCGGGGAACAGGTGTCGTTTGAGGTGTTCCTCGACTACGCGCAGTGGCAGCGGCTCGCGGTCACCTGGGACTCCGTGACCGGTCAGGCGCGGCTGTACCAGGACGACGGCCCAGCACGGGTCACCGCGGAGGCAACCGGCAAACCGCTGCCGCCGCTGGACTTCCCGCTCTCGACGCGGACAGCGGCGCGCGGTGCGGAGCTGCCGCCCGGTGGCTCGCTGGTTGTCGGGCAGTACCAGGGCGCGCCCGGGGTGCTGGGCGAGTTCGACCTGCGTCGCGGCTTGCGCGGCTCGGTCTCCGAGGTCGACTTGTGGGCGGATGGCGACGGACCGGCCAATCGTCCACAGTGGACCTCCAGGCCGAGTCCGGGAGCCGTCGGACGCTGGCGGTTCACCGCGGGCGGCCTCGCCGTAGGTGAGACGCCAGGCTCAAGCGGAGCGGCAAGCCCCGCGCATTTGGGCGGATTCGGCCCGGGCGAGCTGCGCGACGTGCGCGCCTACCGGGTGGTTGCCGTGCTCGGCAACCGCGCGTGGACGTCCCGGTCCGCACTGCCCGTCGGCGGCACCCATCGGATCGAAATGCGCGGCACTGGCGGAGACCCCGAGCTGCTCGTCGACGGGGCGCCGCTGGCGCTGGATCCGCTCGATCCCCGCGATCTGCGCTGTTTCGACGCCCCGCGGTTCCGCATCGGACCGGTGCAGGACGTGACCCGGGTGCGCCTGGATCGCGGCGGGGAGAAGGCGCATGAATTCGTCACGGCCGACCGCTGCGGCGACCGGCTGCGCTCCCGATCCGGCAGCCCAGACCTGGGCGTCGAGCAATGACCCGTGCAAACCCGCCAGACCACCGAGGAGCTGATCTCGCGTGCTGATCCTGTCGTTCAAGGAAGGCCACGACGGCGCGGTCGCCGCCATCGAGGACGGACAGTTGCTGTTCTCCATGGAGGCCGAGAAGGACTCCTACCCACGCTACGACCGGCTCACCGCCGAATTGCTGCTGAGGGCCGCCGATCGTCTGCCCCGCCAACCCGATGTCGTCGCGGTCGGTGGCTGGGTGAAGGGCTGGCACTCCGTCGAGCCGCCGTCGCGAACCGGCTACTTCGGAATCGGGCCCGGTTCGGTCACCGACGAACTCGGGCGGTTCTTCGGCCACGAGACGCGGATCTTCTCCTCCACCCACGAACGCTCGCACATCATGACCGCCTACGGTCTCGGGCCGGTTCCGACCGGGGAGCCCGCCTATTGCCTGGTGTGGGAGGGCAACATCGGCTCGTTCTACCGGATCGACGAGCGCGGCGAAGTCACCCACCTCAAGCACGTGCTCACCGACCCCGGCAACAAGTACGCGTACTTGTTCGCGCTGGCTGACACGAACTTCCCTGACTTGCCGGGGCATTTCCGGTTCCAGGACGCAGGCAAGCAGATGGCGTTGACCGGTTTCGCCGAGCAGGGTGCCGTGCTGCCGGAGGAGAAGGAGCTCATCGAGTTCCTCCTCGCCCAGGACGGCATCGTGCTGGGACTGCCCAAGGCCGATGTGGCGTGGTCGCCGTATCACAACGTCGGGATCCAGTCGCAGGAGTACAAGAACATCGCGGCGAAGTTCTCCGATGCGATCTTCGACCGGTTCTACGACTACGCGGCCCAGCACCTCACGGAGGGCCTGCCTCTGCTGATCTCCGGCGGCTGCGGGCTGAACTGCGAATGGAACCGGCGGTGGGCCGAGTGCGGGCTGTTCCCGCAGGTGTTCGTGCCACCGTGCCCGAACGACAGCGGCTCCGCGCTCGGCACCGCTATCGACGCGCAGTTGCACCACACCGGGTCCGCGCAGGTCAGCTGGGACGTCTACGCCGGCGAGGAGTTCGTCGAGGACGCGACCTTCGACCCCGCCGTGTACGAAGTGCGCCCCCTGGATCATGCCGCTGTCGCCGGGTTCTTGGAACAGGGCAACGTGATCGCCTGGGTGCAAGGACGCTACGAGATGGGGCCGCGCGCGCTGGGCAACCGCTCCCTTTTCGCCGCGCCGTTCAGCCGGGAAACGCACGAGCGGCTGAACACGATCAAGAAACGCGAGGGCTACCGACCGATCGCCCCGATCTGCCTGGAAAGCGACGCACACCAGTGGTTCAGCGGGGCGATCCCGGACCCGCACATGCTCTACTTCAGCGACGTCCGCACCGACGCGCTGCAGGCGGTCACGCACGTCGACGGCACCGCACGCACTCAGACCGTCACGCCGGAGCAGAATCCGCAGGCGGCGCGGCTGCTCACCGCGTTCCGGGAAATCACCGGGTACAGCGTGCTGTGCAACACCTCCCTGAACTACTCGGGTCGTGGCTTCATCAACCGCACCACGGACCTGATCGACTACGGCGAAAAGCACGGCCTGGACGGATACGTCGTCAACGGCACCTTCGCCACCCGGCGGCACTCGTGAGCGCACCGCCGACCGCCACGACCTGCATCACGCTCGCCAGGGCGCAGGCGGCGCGAGAGCCAGACGCACCGGCGGTGATCTGCGAGCGGGACGGGCGCACGCACCGGCTCGACCACGGCGAGCTGCACGGCCGGGCGAACCGGCTGGCGGCGGCGCTGCTGGGCACCGGCCTTCCCCGCGGGGCACCGGTCGCGGTGCTCACCGCGCGGACCGAGTGGGCGATCTCCGCACTGCTCGGCGTCATGTCGGCCGGATTCGCGCACCTGCCGCTGACCACCGAATACCCGGTGGAGCGGATCCGGCTGCTGCTGAGCGAGAGCGGTTGCCGGGTGGTCGTCGCCGACGAAGCGGGACGGCAGGCGCTGGCGGGGCTCGGCGAGTCCCTCGGGATCACCGTGCTCGCTCCCGACCAGCCCGACGCGCCCATGCCCGACGTGGTGCCGGAGCCCGGAGACGTCGCGGCGCTGCTGTTCACCTCGGGTTCGACCGGCACCCCGAAGGGCGTGCTGGTCGAGCACGGCGGTCTGGCCAACCTGGTCGACGGGTTGCAGGAGATGCTCTACGCCCCGCTGGGCGGGCGGACCGTTGAGGCGCTGTCCGCCCCGCTGGTGTTCGACGCCGCGCTCCAGCAGACGCTGTCCTGCCTGTCCAACGGCGGCACGCTGCTGCTGCTCGGGGACGCCGACCGGCGCGATCCGCGGCTCTTCCTGAATCTGATCGCACGGCACCGGGTCGGACTGATCAACGTCGTCACGCCTTTCCTCGGTGCATTGGTCGACGCCGGGCTGGGCGAGGACTGCGAGCTCGGGCTGCGGCACGTGGTCACCGGCGGGCAGGCGGTTCCGACCGCGGTGGTGCGTCGGCTGCTAGACCGGCCGGCTGGACGAGATCTGGTGATCTGGAACATGTACGGCCCCACCGAGGCCACAGTGGACGCCACCTGCCTGCGGGTGGATCGGGAGACGCCGCTGCCGGGTAGCACCCTCGCGCTGGGCACCGCACTGCCAGGTGTGACCGTCGACATCCGCGACGAGCGGCTGGAACCGGTCGCTGCCGGTGAGATCGGGGAGATATGCATCGGCGGCGCCGGGCTCGCCCGCGGCTACCTGCGTCCAGCCCAGCCGGGCGCGGCCGGTTTCACCGCCTTGGGCGGGGCACGGATCTACCGCACCGGTGACCTCGGGCGGCTTGACTCGGACGGCGGGTTGCAGTTTCTCGGGCGGCTGGACGACCAGTACAAGGTGCGCGGCTACCGCGTAGAACCCGGCGAGGTCGGGAACGTGCTGATGTCCTGCCCGGGCGTGGCCGAGGCCGCGGTGGTGGCCGTGCCGGACGGGGCAGGCGACACCGACCTGGTCGCGTTCCACGCCGCCGAGGACTCGGTATCTGATGAGGACGTGCGGGCGCACGCACGCGCCCAACTGCCGCCGTGGATGGTGCCGAGCCGATTCCTGCGCAGGGCAGCGCTTCCGCACACACCGAACGGGAAGATCGACCGCGCGACTCTCGAAGACGAGGCCACAGCGCTGCTGGCCGCTGTGCACGACCCCGTCGCGGCGCTGCCCGCACCGGCCGAGATCGACGGCACCGAGATCGCCAGACTCTTCGACGCCGTGCTGGGCACCAGCGGGCTGTCCCCGGATGCGGACTTCTTCGCCTCCGGCGGGCACAGTCTCAAAGCGATGCGGCTGGTCAACGCGATCTCAGCGCGCTGGCGGCGCACCATCGCGCTGGGCACCGTCTACGCCCACCCCAACCCCCGGGAGCTTGCCCGCGCAATCAATGAGCAGGACCGTGTCGACGCCGCGCCGTCCGGACTCCCCCGGGCGGAGGAGGCCGAGGACTATCCGCTCTCCTATGCGCAGCAACGACTTTGGACACTGCACCAGCTCGGAGGCGCGCTGGCCTACAACGTGCCGATCGTGATGGAACAGGGCGAGGTGGACCGGGCCGCGTTGGAGGAAGCGTTGTCCATCGTGGTCGAGCGACACGAGAGTCTGCGGACCTCGTTCACCGTCCGCAGCGGCGAAGTCCGGCAGCGCGTGCACGCCGAGGGCACCATTGCGCTGCGCACCGTCGACCTCTCCACCGCCGTCGACGCTCGGCAAGCCGCCGAGCAGGTGGTGCGGGACGACTGCGAGACCCCGTTCGACCTGGCTGACGCCCCGCTCGGCCGGGCGGTGCTGATCCGGTTGCCGGACCGGCGGAGCTGGCTGGTGCTCACGCTGCACCACATCATCTGCGACGGCTGGTCGATTGTGGTGCTGTCCCGGGAGCTCAACGAGGCCTACCGCGCGAGCCGCCACGGCACCCGGCCCGAGCTGCCGGAACTACCCGCCCGCTACCGGGACTTCGCGGTCTGGGACCGCGGCCGGGACCTCGCCTCCCGCACGCCCGCCTGGCGCGAACGGCTAGCTGGGGTGCCCGACCACCTGCCGCTCCCGGTGGACTTCCCCGGCCGGGAGAAGCAGGAGGCGTTCCGCGGCGGCACCCGCAGCCGCACTTTCGATGAGGAGCTGTCCGCGCGGCTGCGGGTGCTGGCCATCGACGCCGAGTGCACGCCCGCCGCGGTGTTCCTCGGGTTGTTCGGCTGGCTGCTGCACCGGCTGACCGCGCTGGAGGACATCTGCATCGGGATGGGCACCGCCGCCCGCATCCACCCGGACATCGAGGGGCTGGTCGGTTTCTTCGTCAACGTGCTGCCGATCCGGCTGTTCCCCGGACCGGACATGGACTTCCCGGAGCTGGTCGCGCACACCTCTGCGGCGCTGACCGCGGCGCTGGAGCAGCAGGACTGCCCGGTCGACGTGCTCGTGCAGGACCTGAATCCGAAGCGCACCGCGGGCACCCAGCCGCTGACCAACGTGATGTTCGCCTACCAGAACTTCGCCGACGTCTTCGCCGCCTCACCGAAGCCTCCCGGGAGCACCGACGGCGTCGCTGACGAACTGTTCCTCGACCAGTCCCGGTTAGTCGAAATCCCCTTGGACACCGCCAAGTTCGACCTGACGCTCTACGTGCACGACACGGGCGGCGCGCTCCGGGTCGAGTTCGAGTACGACGGTCAGCTGTTCCGCCCCGTGACCGTCGACCGCTACCTGGCCGCGTTGGAGCGGCTAGCCCGAGCCGTCACATCGGAGGTCCGCGCGTGAAACTGTCCGACATCCAGCTGTGGGAAGGCGACGACGAGGCCGCCGACGCCGCGCGTACCGCGAACGCCACCGCACGCCCATTTCCCGCCGACCGCACCGTCGGCGAGCTGTTCGCCCAGCAGGTCGCCGCGACCCCCGACGAGGTGGCCGTGGTCGACGGCCCCGCCCGGCACACCTACGTCGAGCTCGCCGCGAACGCCGACCTGCTCGCGCGCTTCCTCATCGACCAGGGCGTGCAACCTGGCGTGCACGTCGGGGTGCTGCTCCGCCGCTCCTACCGGCTGGTCGTGGCGATACTCGCGGTGCTCAAAGCGGGAGGTGCCTACGTGCCGCTGAACCCCGAGCTACCCAGCGCCCGGCTGCACTCGCTGATGCGGGACACCGGCCCCCTGGTACTGATCTCGGAGCGGGAGCTGGTCGCCGCCTACAATGACCTGTTCTGGAACAGCGCGCCCACCCGTGCCTGCATCTGCGTGGACTCCACCGACGTGCTCGCCGAGTTGGAGCCGGCGGGCACCCGGATGAGCCTGGAGTTGTGGAACTACGTCGCCGACCACGCCGACGACCCGATCTCGGCGAATGGCTGGCGCAGCCCGTACACGGGGGCACGGATCACCGATCAGACGCTGAACACCTATGTGCGGGCTACCGCGGGAAAGATCGCGGACTACCTGGGCCCAGCCAAGGCCATGCTGGAAATCGGGTGCGGTACCGGCACCACACTGCGCGGACTCGCGCCGCGAGTGGGGCGCTACGTCGGCATCGACCCGGCCGCCGGGGTACTGCGCTGGGCCGAGCGGGCGCGCGAGGAGGAGGGACTGGACAATGTCTCGCTGCACGAACTCGGTGCGCTGAACCTCGACGAGCTGCCGCCCGACTCGGACGGCCCGTTCGACATCGTGGTCTTCAACAGCGTGGTGCAGAGTTTCGGCGGGGTGAATTACCTGCGCACCGTGCTGCGCGAGGCCATCGGTCGGGTCGGAGAGCGCGGCGCGGTCTACCTCGGGCACGTGTGGGACGCCGCACTCCGCGAAGAGTTCCTCGCCTCGGTGGCCGCCCGGCACAGGCCCGAGCACGGCGGGCGGCCGATGTCCGCAGCGGACGCGTTGTTCGTCCCATCGGCGTTCTTCGAGGACCTGCCGAACCACTTTCCGGAGTTGTCGGCCGTCGAGGTCACGCCGATGGCGTTCCACGACGAGGAGCTGACCACCTACGCCTACGACGTGTTGCTGCACGTCGACCGCGCGGCCACGGCCCGCCGCCGACCCGCTCCAGAGAAGGTCCAGTACGACACCCACGCGCTGAACACCCTGGCCGCGGTCCGCCCGCCGGTCAATCGGCACTCACCCGACGCCACCGCCTACGTCATCCAGACCTCCGGCTCCACCGGCGCTCCCAAGAGCGTCGCGGTGGGAATGCGGTCGCTGGTCAACCTGCTGTGGTGGTATCGGGATTTCTGCGAGCTGGGCGTGGGCGCCCGAGTTGCGCAGATCATCGCCTGCAGCTTCGACGCGTCGATCAAGAACTACCTGGCCCCGCTGGTCTCCGGCGCGGCCGTGGTGCTCGCACCCGACACGGCCTACGACCCGCGAGTGCTGCTAGAGCTGGTGGATCGCGAAGAGGTCACAGTGCTCAACCCGGGTGTGCCCTCGGCGGTGTATCCGCTGCTGGACCTGGCCGCCGCGGACGGATTCCGGGCGTTGCGCTCGTTGCGGCATCTGGCGCTCGGCGGTGAGACGCCAGACCTGGCACGGCTGCTCCCATGGCTGGATTCCGGCGCGTGCAGGGCGAAGGTCCACAACATCTACGGGCCGACCGAGGCCACCGACATCGCGTGCGCCGCGGAGATCGACCGAGCCGCCGCTGCTGAGGGCGGACCGGTGCGGATCGGTTTCCCGATCCCGAACGTCTCCGCGCACGTGCTCGACCAGCACCTCATCGAGCAGCCGGCCGGTATCGTCGGCGAACTGCACCTTGCAGGCACCGGGCTGGCCGCCGGTTATCTGTCAGACCCCGAGCTCACTGCGGAGAAGTTCACGACGGCCTCTCCCGCACTGCCCGGTCAGCGGCTGTACCGCACCGGCGACCGCGCTCGGCGGCTGCCGGACGGTTCCCTGGTGCTGGTGGGACGGGTGGACGCGCAGGTCAAGCTGCTCGGCCACCGCACCGAACTCGGCGAGGTGGAACAGAAACTGCGCGAGCTGCCGGGTGTCCGGGAGGCTGCCGCGGTGGTCCGCCCCGTGCCCGGCACCGACGAACTGCGCCTGTGCGGCTACGTCCTGCCCGAGCCGGGCTGCGAGCCGGAGACCCTCGGCCTTCGCGCGGCGCTGACCCGGTTCCTGCCGGCCGCAGCGGTGCCAGCGGACGTCGTGGTGGTGGAGAGCTGGCCGCGCAACGCCAACGGCAAGATCGACCGGAACGCCCTGCCATCCCCGGAACAGGCCCGCCGGGCCGCCGCACGGCCGCCGCGCACCGAGACCGAGCGCGTCCTCCTGCCGCTGTGGCACGAGGTGCTGGCCGACGACACGGTCTCGCTGGACGAGAACTTCTTCGTCGCCGGCGGGCACAGCCTCGGCGCGGCGCTGCTGGCCATCCGGATCCGCGAGGAGTTGCACCGCGATGTGTCGATTGTGGACGTATATCGGGCGCAGACCGCGGCTGCGCTGGCTAAGCTCATCGACCAGCGGCCGGCGGCCGACAGCCCGCTGACGCTCCTCGCCGACGGCGAAGGCAACGCGGTGTACTGCTTCCCACCGATCGCCGGGCATTCCTGGGCGATGGCAGGGTTCGCCCAGCATCTCGGGTTTCGCTGCTACGGCTTCGACTTCCCCTTCGACGCCGGCACCGACGCGGCCGCAACAGCGGCAGAGCTGATCACCGCGACCAGGGTAGGCGGCCCGCGGTTCCTGGTCGGCTACTCCGCCGGTGGTGTGTTCGCGGCCGCCACCGCGCTGGCGTTGCGCAACCGCGGTGAGCGGGTCGACGGGCTGGTGCTGCTCGACTCCAAACCCCCGCAACAGCGCGAACCGGCCTCCGACGTGACTGCCGCGAAGATGGTGCAGGAGGTCCTGTCCGACCCGAACCTCGCCGCGCACGTCCGGCAGACCGGCCGCGAGCGGGTCACCGCCGTCGTCGAGCGCTACACCCGCTGGTACGCAGGCGTCCCCGTGCCACCAGAACTGGACATCGATGTGCTGCTGTTGCTCGCCGATGGCGATGACACCTCCTGGGCCACCGACTGGCAGCGGCTGACCACCGGCGAAGTCCGGGTGCAAAGCGGCACTGGCGGCCACGCCGACCTGCTGTCGGGCACCAATGCGGTCGCCAACGCCGACCCCGTCCGCACCTGGCTCGCGCAGCGCAGCAGCACCACCGAAGAAGTTCGCATGATCGGCCCCGGCATCCCCGAGCTCCACGTCGAGTCCTAGCCGCACCTCCTGCCCCCAAAACAGTCCCGCCCCGACCGGTTCGGGGCGCTACGAAACGTGCGCTCATGACGAAGATGATCAAGGTTGCGCTGGTTCAGCAGGGCGTCTGGCACATGGCCAAGGAATCGATGCCGCTGGCCGCGGGCTACCTCGCGGCGGTGACCCAAGAGCAGTTCGGCGAACACTGCGATGTGCGGATCTTCAACGCGTCCGGCTCGATGACCCCGCTGGAGATGGCGGTGGACATCCTGCGGGACGGGGTGCCCGACGTGATCGGGTTCTCCGTGCTCGGTTGGAACGTGCGCCAGTTCGCGTCGGTGGCTGAGACGGTCAAGCAGGCCAACCCGGAGGCCGTCGTGGTCTTCGGCGGAAACCACGTGGCCAACCAGGCCGAACGGGTGCTTACCCGGGACGTCGCCGTGGACGTCGTGGTCAACGGCGAAGGCGAGATCACCTTCGCCGAGCTGCTGCGTGCGGTGCTGGAGGACACCTCGTATGCGGATGTCCGCGGCATCTCCTACCGCGGTGAGGACGGCTCGATCGTCACCACCGAGGAGCAGCCGCGGCTCGACGACCTGGATGTGATCCCCTCTCCGATCCTCACCGGCGTGCTGCCGCTGGTCGACGAGCGCGGCGAGTTCCGCTACGACGTCGCGCTGATAGAGACCAACCGCGGTTGCCCCTACCACTGCTCGTTCTGCTTCTGGGGCGGCGCGGTGGGCCAGAAGGTTCGCGCGTTCTCCCGCGAACGGCTGCGCGCCGAACTAAAGGTGCTGGCCAAGGCGAAGGCGCACACGGTCGTGCTCTGCGACGCCAACTTCGGGATGCTGCGCCAGGACATGGAGTTCATCGAGGACTTCATCGAGGTCCGCGAGCGGTACGGCTACCCGCGGGCGCTGGAGACCTCCTGGGCGAAGAACAAGTCCAAGGTGTTCCGCGACATCGTTCGCCGGATGCGCGAGGTGGGCCTGGGCAGCTCGTTCACCCTCGCCCTGCAGACACTGAACGACTCCGTGCTGGACCTGATGAACCGCCGCAACATGAAGATCAACCAGTGGCGAGAACTGACGGAGTGGTTGGCCGCAGAAGGGCTGGACTGCTACGCCGAGCTGATCTGGGGCGTGCCCGGCGAGACCCCGAAATCTTTCCTCGAGGGCTACGACGAGCTCGCCAAGAACGTCTCCCGCATCGCCGCCTACCCGCTGTTGCTGTTGCCGAACACGGACTTCTCCGATCGGCGGGAACAGCACGGCTTCATCACCGTGCGCGGGCAGCGGGACGACTTCGAATACGTGCTCTCGGCCCGCGGGATCTCGCTGGAGGAGAACATCCGGATGCAACGCTTCCTGTTTTGGGCGCGGCTGCTGGCCGAGAACCTGGTGCTGCGCGAGGTCTGGCCGGTGTTCCGCGCCGTGCTCGGCTGGACCCAGTCCACCTGCATACTCTCGCTGGCGGACTTCGTCGAGGCGCAGCAGGGCCACCCGGGCGCGGCACTGCTGCGCGAGGCAGCGGAAAGCTCCACCGCCGACCCGGATTCGCTGGCCCCGGCGCTGGAGTACTGTTTCGCCACCAAGGAGTTCGCCGAGCTCGTCGAGCAGTGGTGGATCAACACCGTCGAACCTGCAGCCCCCGTGAATTGGCGTTGGGCACTGCATGAAGTGGTCCGCTACGACCTGGACACCCGCCCGCTGCCGGAGCCGGCGCGGCGCGGCGTGTCCGACGCGGAGCTGATCAGCATCGATGGCGAAGACCACTGGTCGGTTGAACGCACTTACCGCCTGGACGTTCCCGCGCTCGCGCGTTCGGTCCGGGAGCACGGCAAGGTATCCGAGCCGGTCCCCGACGACCGCCGCATCCGCCTGCTGTACAAGCACGGCTTCGCTGAACTCGTCCGCTCCACCAACCACGAGGAAACCGCGCACTTCGTCGCCCGCCCAGACGCCGTACCCGCCCCCGCCGCGCAACTGCTGCCCCACAGCAGCCGACCGGACCGCCCAGCCGCCCGGCCGGAAAACCACGTGTCGTAGTTGGACCACGCCGGTAACTGAGTCAGCGGGACCATTGCTGGCGAAACAAGACGCAGCAACCGGACGCACCCTGACACTCGAATTAGCGCTGGGTGTGCAACCAATGCAGTTTCGACGTTGTTGAGCGCGCCCACTCGACTTTCGGGGCATAGTCGAGGATCACCGAAGATGCAACGGCAGAAACCAACAATGACGCCCCGGTGCCACGCACCGGGGCGTCATACATTCAGCGGTCGAAACGACCCTGCCGCACCGCACGAACGAAGGTGCTCACGTCGACAGCCAACGTCGGCCCGTGAGGGTCCTTAGAATCGCGGATAGCGTCCAGCGCCGTAGTTAATTCGACACAGTTTCCATTCGCACTCGAGTAGCTCGATTTGATCCATTGTTGAATTAACATTTTAACTCCATTCATCGACGACTATTCGAGTGATTAGCTCGATTGCCTCAGCTTGATCCAATGCGATCCTGTTCATTTCGCCTATGGCCTTGCGATAAGCTCCAATGTCGTCTTCATCTTGATTGAAAGCTCCCGAACTGTGGTGCTCAAAATGAACCACGGGAGGAGTATCGTTAAATTCATAAAATACGAACGGTCCCGGCGACCCGGGATGCCAGCCTACCCGCTGTGGAACCACCCGAACCGACACATTCGGCTGTTCAGCAACTTTGACCAGGTGCCGAAGCTGTTCGGCCATAGTATCGGCCGGTCCAATTGGTTCGCGTAGCGCAGCCTCGGCAATTAGCGCATGAAATCGGACAGGGTTTCTACTGGCTAGAACATCCCGTCTTGCGACCTTAACCATTACACGAGATTCGATCTCGTGCTGAGGCAGACTATCCAGGCGTGCACTTGCAACTACGATAGCGCGTGCGTACTCAGTAGTTTGCAGCAATCCGGGTATCAGGCATGGGTGCCAATCGGTAATACTCGATGCTGCTCGCTCGCACTCCCACGCTCCCGCAAGTTGCTGCGGGATGCCCGGTATACCCACGGTCAGCCAATTAGGTTCGCTTGCGTTCCGAGCTAGAGCGAGAATTCTTTCGCGTTCCTCCGGCGACGTACGTAGTATCGCGAGGATCATCGCCGTTGTTTCAACACTCGGAACCCGCTTTCCGGTTTCAATCCTCGATAGGTGCGATTGATCTATCGACAATCTGTCGGCTAGTTCCCGTGTGCTGATTCCGTGTTCTTTGCGAGCCTCGCGCAGAGCAGCCGAAAGCGCCCTAGCACGTGGCGATCCGGTGGCTGTAGCCATGCGATACATCCTTACGTGTCATCCGGGCTAGATCACCCGTTTAGAGGAATTGCGATGCCAGGTGCGCATCACCCAATCTCTTGCCTGCGCTGATCATCCCTTGCTGCATCAGCGTACTTGTCAGGTCAACACATGTGGGAGGCATCATGGCGGGTCACAGCGCCGTTCCTGGTCCACCTGGCCCAGCTGGTCCGCCCGGCCAGACGCCCGAGGGTAGCGGCGTGCGGTGGTTCCGCTACAAACATGGCGTCGTTGCGTGAGTCGAAACGTGTCCTGCACTGCGCGGAAGAATCCAGGGATGGCACGGTGACGTCCGTATCTGGGGAGAAGTTCCGACGCGTGCTGGTGGAAGAGTGTGAGGAGGGTGAAGGGACCGCGTGCGTTCCCTGCCTGCTAGTCGTTATTTCCAGAGCTGATCGACCGGCCGATATGCCACCCGTGGCTCAGGTTCCGGCCGACACGCTTGCTGTGATGCTTGCCGAAGCCCAATGGGCAATCAACGATGCGCAGTTCAATATCGTGCGGGGCGACTACCCCCTAGAGAACCAGGTAGTGCTAGCGGACAAATTGCGGCGACTCTCCCATGTACTTCACGTTCGGGCTCATGCCATGAAATCAGACGGGGGCACAGGGTGAGCGGAGCGGGCTTGTTCGGACCAGCGCCCGCGATGGACGGGTGCGCGGGTCTGCCTGGGGTCCGGGTGGTTTGGACTGATCATCTCGGGTATGCACACGAACGCAAGCCCGGCACCATCGCGACTTCGCGATGCGGTCTCAACATGGGCAAGTCCAATACGCCACCACTCGTGAGACCGTGCCGCGACTGCCTTAAAGCAGCAATGCGGGAAGAGTCACCCGCCGAAGTGGCTATCGGACGTCATAGACGTACGGCATGACCCCAGACGCGGCCCGGTGCCGGTCGACACTGGATATCCAAGTGTCGTGCCCCCCGGCCCGGCATCGGTCCGTCGCGGCCGGTTGGTGGCAGATCCTCCAGCCGCCAACCGGCCGCACCCACGTGATTCCTCATTTTCAAACTAGTACGAACGGTTTTAATGTAGTGCGAACGTCGCCGCAAAGATTCAGCACAGACAAGTTGATAAATCTCACCAAGGAAGAGAGGGACGTCATATATTGAGCCTTATTCACGAGCATTACCAGCCGAGTCGATAGAATTCGAGCGCCGTGATGATGCGGACAATTCCGGGGAGTTCGGCGAGGCGCCCTCGAT
>NZ_JBSFLZ010000135.1:0-18719 GCF_053599315.1 Saccharopolyspora sp. NPDC000995 | reverse complement strand
TGCACCCTGTTGGCGGCATGGCCGCATGCTGGGCATCCGGCCTCCGGGGCCTTGGAGTTCGCCCACATCAGCACCGAGCCATCCGCGGCTTGCTCGACCCGCTCGATCACCACCGTGGCCAGATGCGGAAACAACACGTCAAGACCATGATCACCGCACGCCGCTCGTGATCACAGACGACCAGCCCACAATCAAACCGCTTGATCACGCAATGAGGGACAGAACCCTTCGCGGCAACCGCTGGTGTCCGGGACGAGGGGGCCGGGGTGGGAGGTGCGTGGCAGCATGACCCGACCGCGCCGGTTCCAGCCGCGAGACTCGACCCGGCGCGGTTCCTCCGTTATCAGACCGACGGGTGTTTCGGGGCTACGCCGTCGAGATCAGCCTTGATCTGCACGGCCAGGAAGGTCGAGTAGAGGCGCGCGTCGATCAGCGAGCCACCCATGACCCAGAATCCGGGCTGCGGAGTGCGCATCCACATGTTGCGCATTGCCCCGTGATCGTCGAATCCCCAGATCGGACCGACCCTTTCGGCGATCTCGTCGCCGAGGAGTCGCCGTACGCCTTCCTGTAGATTCTCGTAGCCGGTGGCGAGGACGATGAGGTCGGCTTCTACTGCGCTGCCGTCGGTGAAGCGGAGCCCGTCGCTTTCGAGGCGGTCGAGGTCCCGGGCGTGCCGGAGCGCGATTTCGCCGTTGGCGATGAGGTCGGAGCAGCCCACATTGATGTAGTAGCCGCCGCCCTTGCGGAGGTATTTCATGTGGAAGCCGGTTCCGTCGGGCTCGAAGTCGGTTTCGAACCCGACTGCGTGGAGCTTGTCGAGTAGCTCCTGGTCGAGTTGGCACGTCCGCTTGGTGAGCCACTGGTAAGTGTCGCGCAGGACGGGGTAAGGGATAGCGGCCGTGATGAGGTCGATGTCGTCGACACTCGGGCCCTCGGAGTACAGGGCGTAAACCATGGTGCCGCTGGGGACGAGGCTGACCACGCACGTCGGGCTGCGTTGGATCATGGTGACTTCAGCGGCACCGTTGGCGTGGAGGTCTTGGGCGACGTCATGACCGCTGTTGCCGGTGCCGAAGACGACGGCCTTCTTGCCCGCGTAGGACACGCCGCTGCCGAATGTGCTGGAGTGGAGGATCTCTCCGTCGAAGTCCTCCATCCCGGGCAGCGCGGGAATGTTCGGCACGCCACTGCTACCGCCCGTCGCGAGCACGAGGTGCGGACAACCCACTGTGCGGGTGCTGCCGTCGCTGCGGGTCAGGGTGGCCGTCCAGGTACGGGATTCCTCGTCGTAGACGCCGTCGGTGAACGAAGTCCCGGTCCAGACGTTGAGTTCCATGAACTCGGCGTAGGACTCGAGCCAGCCCGCCAGCTTGTCTTTCGGCACGAAGGTCGGCCAGTTCGGTGGGAAGGGCATGTAGGGCATCGAGTTCGCCCAGACCTCGTTGTGCAGGGTCAGCGAGTGGTAGCGCTGGCGCCAGTTGTCCCCGATCCGTTCGTTGCGTTCGACGATCAGCACGTCCACGCCCATGAGTTCAAGTCGGGCGGCGAGGATCAGCCCGGACTGGCCACCGCCGACGATCAGGACCTCCGGATCGCGGTCGTCGAAGGCCTGGCGTTTGATGCGTTGGTCGAGCCAGTTGTCGCCGCTGAAGCTCTCGGAGAACTCGATACCGGTAGGGCGGTGCTCGCCGACCTGCGGAGGGGCGGTCGCGAGTTCCTGCAGGGTGGTGAGGAGGATCCAGGCTTGAGAGGTCGTCGGGTTGTCCGGGTCGTAGGGGAGGCGGACGAACCCGGTGCCGCGACCGACCGACGTGTCGAAGTCGAAGTAGGCCTCGATCACGCGGCGCGCGGACCGCTTCACCAAGCGGGGTGCGGTGCGGTCCGCTGCGATGCGCGCGTTGCGAGGTCGAACGTCATCGAGGGTGAGCTTGAGGGCGCGCTCGATCTCTTCCGTGCCCGCGAACGTCCGGTAGGCCCAGGTGAAGGCGACGATGTCCTTCCAGTAACCGTCGGGCTCGATCAGACCGGCGATCTCGGCAGGTTCTTGGCTCTCCCAGGCGGAGTTGAGCGTGTCGAGCCATTCGGAGACGACGGAGGCGAGCTGGTCGGAATCTGACATTGATCGTCCTTTATGGAGTGAAATGGGCGAGTAAAGACCTGGACGCGGCGCGGGTCGGCGTCGGGCTTGGGTCACCTTCCTGTGTCGCGGCGCTCTCTGGCCCGGGTGAGGGCCGGGCCGTCCGGCATGAGCACGTGACAGGCACCGCCCAGGGTGGGTACGACGTCGAGACCTGCCGCGTTCCAGCGGCCGTCCGCCCGCTGCGCGGCGCCGTACGGGACGGTCTCGTTGATCCGCAGGAAGAACGTCAGAGTGGTCAGTTCCGTCAGGCTGAGCAGCAGCGACACCACGTGCGTGCAGCCCGCCGGACCGCGCAGCCTATCGAGGACGGCTGCGCGCCAGCCGGAGGTGAGCGATGCGCCGACGAGTTCGTCGCAGGCCGGGATGATGAACGGACACTGGGGGTAGGGGTGGGTGAGGGCTTCGACGTTGAGGCTGTTAAGCCGCAGCTCCTCCCCTTCCACGACACCGGTCACCCGGAAGTCGTGGATCGTTGCGGTCTGGCATGGAGGGTCGTGGTGGCCGCCGAACGAGGAGTCGGTCAGCCGCGCCTCGAACGCGAAACCACCGTCCGCGAGGGGCTCGACTTCCAGGGACCTGTCCCGTCGGGTGCTGCGCCGCGTCTCGGTCATCACCGACTCCCCAGCAGGTCCCCGTCGAATGTGCGGGAGAGGCCGTCGCGGGTGACCCGCCAACCATGTGCCTCGCGGTCCCACGTCGTCGGGCCGGGTCCAGCGGCGCGCAGCTTGTACTTCTCCACCTTCGCGGTGGGAGTCCGAGGGAAGTCCTCCACGATGTCCAGGTAGCGGGGGACCATGAAGTACGGCATCGTCTCCGCGCAGTACCGCAGGAGCTCCTCGAAAGTGACCGACATGCCCTCGCGCAAGGTGACGAGTACCCACACGTCGTCCTCCCCGACTTCGGCTTTGGCCGCGACGGCGATCGCCTCGGCGACCGCAGGTTGTGCGGTCACCAGTGTTTCGACCTCGAAGGACGAGATGTTTTCGCCGCGGCGGCGCAATGAGTCGGTCGCCCGGTCCTCGAAGTAGAACCAGCCGTCCGCGTCAAGTCGGCCGCGGTCCCCGGAGTGCAGCCAGAGGTTGCGCCACGCCACAACCGTGCGTTCCGGCATGCCGACGTAGCCGGACCCGATCAGGAAGGGGCGGCGCGGTCGGATCACGAGCTCACCGGTCTCGCCGACGGGAACCTCGTTGTCGTCCTCGTCGACGACGCGGACCTCGTAGTAGGGGTTCTGCCTGCCGCACGAACCAGGCCGGTAGTCGTCGTCGACTCCGCGAAAGATCGGGAGTCCGACCTCGGTAGAGCCGTAGACCGTGGTCAGCCGGCAGCCAAAGCGCCGCTCCATCTCTTCGTGGATGTCAGCGGGATCGGGCACGGCGTAGATCGTCCGGATGGTGCTTCGGGCGTCGTCCGGACGCGGTGGCTTGGACAGCAGCATGTTGCAGACGCCGCCGACCGCGACGAAGTTGGTGACGCCGTGCTCGGCGACCTCGTCGAGGAACGTGCTGATGCTCAACCGGGGCAGCAGCCGCATCCGGCCGCCGCAGACCAGCGTCGCAATGGTGAGGAACTTCGCGCCGACGTGGAAGAACGGCAGGAAGTTGAGCAGTACGTCATCGGACCGGAGGCCGTTGATGTCCGCGTACATCGTTGCGTACGCGGCGAGGTAGTGGTGGCTGAGCAGCACGCCCTTGGACGGGCCGGTGGTGCCGGAGGTGAAGATGATGCTCGCGGTGTCGCTGTGCGCGACCTCCACATCGGGGGCGGCGGAGCGGTTCCCGTTCATCAGCTCGGCGAAGTCGCGCGCCGTAGGCGAGATGGGCGCGGAGGTGTACCCGCGGACGTAGAGGCGCTCCAACCGCGGGATCGACGGAGCGATCTCGGCGACCTGCTTGGCGTAGGCGGCGTCAGCGACGCACATTGTCGCTGTGCTGCTGGACAACTGGTGTAACAGCACGTCACCCAGGTACGCGGTGTTGATCGGGATCTCGACCGCGCCGACCTTGGCGAGTGCGAACCACAACATCAGGTAGTCCGGCGAGGTGTCCATGAGAACGGCGACGTGGGTGCCGGCTTGGATGCCTTCGTCCAGCAGCTTGTAGGCCATCGCATTGACGGCCTCATCGAACTCGCGAAATGTCGTGGTGGTGTCGGACCAGGAGAAAAAGATCCCGTCGGGGTCCTCGGCAGCTCGGCGTTCCAGCAGTCGAACGATGGTGAGTTCCCGCGGTGGGATGGAGTCAAGGTAGCTGTGCGTCATTGCCGCTCCTCGTGTGATTTTGTGTCTGCCGGTTAAGCGTGGGATGACCGTCGCGCCAGTGTTGGATCGCGGTCAGGCCATCGGGGTGGACGAGACTGTCTCGGGCGGCGACATCATCGGGTTGTGCTCCGCCGAGCAGCCGCTTTACCGGGGTCTCGAGCTTCTTTCCAGACAGAGTGCGGGGGAGCGCCGTAAGCGCCACGATCTCGTCGGGGACGTGGCGGGGGGACATCTCCGATCGGAGTCGGCCGATGATCTCGGCGCGCACGAGGTCGTCGAGCTCGGTGCCTGGGCGGGGGACGACGAACAGGACGAGTGTTCCGCTTCCGCCGCGGTCGTCTTCGAGGTGGACGACCAGGCTGTCGGCGATTTCGGGGATGTCCTCTAAAACGGTGTAGAAGTCCGACGTTCCCAAGCGGACCCCTCCGCGGTTGAGGGTCGAGTCGGAGCGCCCGCTGATGACGCAACCTCCGTCGGAGTGGAGGGTGATCCAGTCGCCGTGAGCCCACACCCCTGGGAAGTGGTCGAAGTAGGCGGCGCGTAGTCGTGATCCGTCAGTGTCGCCCCAGAGGCCTACCGGCATCGAGGGCAACGGGACGGTCAGCACGAGCTCGCCGGACGCGTCGACGACGGATTTGCCCTCGTCGTCGAACGCCTCGACCCGGCAGCCCAGCATGGGCCCAGGGATTTCCCCCGCCCGGACCGGGAGCAGCGGGGCGGCGCCGACGAACGCGGAGCAGACGTCCGTCCCCCCGGACGCGGGGTTCAGCAGCACCTCGGGGCCGAACTGCTCGTGCACCCAGCGGAAGCCCTCGGCGGTGAGCGGCGACCCCGTCGACCCGATCCCGCGCAGGGCGCTGAGGTCGCGTCCGGCCGTCGGTTTCATGCCGGAGGCACGGCAGCTCATGAGGTAGGAAGCCGACGTGCCGAAGTAGGTCAGCCGCTCGCGAGCGGCCAACGCCCACAGGGTTTCTGGTTCGGGCCAGCTGGGGTCGCCGTCGAAGCACACCACCGCGGCTCCGTGGAGAAGCGCGGATACGGCGTAGTTCCACATCATCCAGCCGGTTGTGGAGAACCAGAAGAAGCGGTCCCCGGGGCGAACGTCGTTGTGCAGGCCGAGCGCCTTGTGATGTTCGAGGAGGATGCCGCCGTGTCCGTGCACGATGGCCTTGGGCAGCCCGGTGGTTCCGGAGCTGAACAGCACGTAGAGGGGGTGCTCGAACGGGACTCGCGTGAACTCCAGCGGGCCCGGCTCCTCCAGCAGATCAGTCCAGCCGGTCGTGCCCTCAGCAGGTGACTGGTTCAAATAGGGGACCGTGACCGTCTCTCGCAGGGAGGGCAGCGCGTCTCGGAGGGCCGTGATAACGGCACGTCGGTCGATCTCCTTGGCGCCGTAGCGGTGGCCGTCCACGGTGATCAGGACGACCGGCCGCACCTGGCCGAGGCGGTCGACCACGGCCCTGGTTCCGAACTCCGGTGGGCAGCTCACCCACGTCGCGCCGAGGGACGACGCAGCGAGGAACGCGATGATCGCTTCGGGGATGTGCGGCAGATACCCGGCCACGACGTCCCCTGGGCCGACACCGAGCCGCCGCAGGCCCGTCCGGCAACGCGCCACCTGGTCCCGTAGTTCGGCATAGGACAGCTCGATGCGGTCGCGGGTCTGGGAGACGCCGACGATGGCGGTGCCGGTCCTCTCCGCGGCCAATGCGTGCTCGGGGTAGGAGAGGCGCGCGTCGGGCAGCCAGCGAGCGCCGGGCATGGACGGCTCGGCGAGGACCGGGCCGGGCGCCTCGATCCGGAGCTCGAAGAAGTCGATCACTGCCCGCCAGAAGGTGTCTGGCGCATCCACCGACCAGCGCCACAGGTCGGCGTAGTCGCTGGCGTGCACTGCGCGTAGGAACGCGCCCATTCGCGAGGTCTCCACTGCATCGTCGGGAACCTGGCGGAGCAGCTCGCCGCGGCTCACTGGTGCACCATCCTTGTGTCGGTGATCTTCGATAGGTCACTGATGCACCTGAGGTGCCGCTGGGTCACCGCCCTGCTTGCTTGACGCGCCAACGTCCAGCATGAGTTCTGCGGGGCCTGGCGGTTCCCCGGGACGTGCCGACCGTCGACAGGGCTGAGCGCCATCGAGCGCCGATCAGTGAGCGGACTGGCAGTCGCGTCTCGGCACCGAATACGAGGGTGCCTCCCCACTGGGCTAGCAGCGAGGAGGCTGTGTTGCAGTATGCCCTGCCAGCCACGCCGCCGGGCGGGCTGACCGCCGGCCTTGACTGGGCCAGTGCCGATCACGTCGTGTGCGTCACCGATGCCACGGGCGCGGTGGTCACCCGGTTCACCGTCGAGCACACCGCGGCCGGACTGGCCGATCTGGTGCGGCGGCTGACCAAGACCGGTGTCGGGGAGGTGGCGATCGAGCGTGGCGACGGGCCGGTGATCGACGCCCTGCTCGCCGCCGGTGTGACCGTGGTTGTGATCAGCCCGAACCAGCTGAAGCACCTGCGCAGCCGCTACGGCTCGGCCGGTAACAAGGACGACCGCTTCGATGCCTACGTGCTGGCCGACACGCTGCGCACTGACCGGGTCAGACTGCGACCCCTGCAACCGGACAGTCCGGCTACCGTGACGCTGCGGGCCACCGTGCGCGCTCGCCGCGACCTGGTCGCCCACCGAGTCGCGGTGTGCAACCAGCTGCGTGCCCACCTCCAGCACGCTTTCCCCGCCGCGGTCGGGTTCTTCGCCGAGCTGGACAGCCCGATCAGCCTGGCGTTCCTGGCCCGCTTCGACTGCCAGGACCGCGCGGACTGGCTGTCGGCGAAACGGCTGGGGGCCTGGCTGACCAGTGTGGGCTACTGCGGCCGTAAAGACTTCACCGTCCTTTATGGACGCCTCGTCGGCGCACCCCGTGGAGCAACCGGCGAGACCGGCGCCGCTCTCGCGCACATCACCCGCGCCTTGCTGGCCGTGCTGAGAACCCTCGTCGAGCAGATCAAGGTCTTGTCCGAGCAGATCGCTGAACAACTCGCCCTGCACGCCGACTCCCCGATCTTCAGCAGCCTGCCCCGCTCGGGCACTGTCCGCGCCGCCCGACTGCTCGCCGAGATCGGCGACTGCCGAGCCCGCTTCCCCGACCCGGAATCGCTGATCTGCCTGGCCGAAGTCGCCCCTTCCGCACGCCAGTCCGGCAAGCACAAGGCCGTGACCTTCCGCTGGGCCGTCAACAAACAGCTCCGCGACGCCGTCTGCGACTTCGCCGCCGACAGCCGACGCGCCAACCCCTGGGCCGCCAAGCTCTACAAAGACGCCATCGCCCGCGGCAAAGACCATCCCCACGCCACACGCATCCTCGCCCGAGCCTGGCTCTACGTGATCTGGCACTGCTGGCATGACCACGTTCCCTCTTACCCGAGCAAGCGCCGAGCGCTCCAACGCCTGCTCAACCAAGATCAACCCACAGCGGCTTGACACAGGGCTACTCATGCGACGGCTCCGTGCCGGTGCAGGGCGGCGATCTCGGGGTCCGTGCGGCCGAGCTCGCGCAGCAACTCGTCGGTGTGGGCGCCGAGCTCGGGTGGAGCCACTGGTTCCTGGGCCGGGGTGCGTGAGAAGCGCGGAGCCGGCGCGGGTTGGGTGACACCTGCGAGCTCGAGGTAGCCCGTGCGTTCCTGCTGGTGCGGATGCCCGACCGCCTCGGAGAAGGTGAGGACGGGAGTCACGCAGGCGTCGGAGTCGGCGAACACTTTCTCCCAGTGGGCGCGGTCCGCTGAGGCGAAGCACTCGGTCAAGATCTGCTCCAGGCGGTGCCGGGTCGCGGGATCGTCGCGCGGGAAGTCGGATGGCTTCAGATCAAGAGCGGTCAGCAGCTCGGCGTAGAACTGCGGCTCGATGGCGCCGACGGCGACGTACCCGCCGTCGGCGGTGCTGTAGGTGCGGTACCAGGGTGCGCTGCCGTCGAGCACATTGGTCCCGCGCTCGTGCCAGCGATCGGTGGCGAGCATGCCGAGGGTTGCGGCGGTGAGAGACGCCGCGCCATCGACAATCGCCGCGTCGACGACCTGACCCGCGCCGGACCGTACCCGTTCGAGCAGTGCGGAGACCACGCCGATGACGAGGAACGTGCCGCCGCCCGCGTAGTCGCCCAGCAGGTTGAGCGGCACGGGCGGCGGCCGGTCCGGGTCGCCCATGGCGTGCAGGGCACCGGTGAGCCCGATGTAGTTGATGTCGTGCCCGGCGCGCTGAGCCAAAGGCCCGGTCTGGCCCCACCCGGTCATCCGCGCGTAGACCAGCCGCGGGTTCAACTCCATAACCCGGTCAGACCCCAGTTCGAGCCGCTCTGCGGCCCCTGGTCGCATGCCCTCGATCAACACATCCGCGGAGGCCAGCAACTCGTGCAGGACCGCGCGAGAGTCGGGGCGCTTGAGATCGAGCCGGATGCTGCGCTGGCCGCGCCGGCGCGGGTCGCGGTCGGCGCTCACCGAGGTCGTCATCGGAGTGACGCGATCGACGACCACGACGTCTGCGCCGAGGTCTGCGAGCAGCATCGCTGCGTAGGGGCCAGGGCCGGGGGAAGCGAGGTGCACGACGCGCACTCCGGTCAGTGGTCCGCTCATGAGAACCGGGCCTCCCTGCCCTCGCTGAACGCGGTGAACCCCTCCAGCGCCTCGGCCCGGCGGTAGCCCTCGGCGGCGACCTGCTCCTCCCAGGCGAAGGCCTCGGCGAGCGGCAGATGCTGGCCCTCGTACACGAGTTGCTTGGTGCGGGCCACCGCCCAGGGGCTGTAGCCGGCGATGATGCGGGCCCATTCCATCGCCGTGTCCATGACCTGACAGTCGTCCACGACCGCCTGGGCGAGTCCGAAACCGGCAGCCTCCTGCCCGTCGACGTAGCGGGAGAGCAGAAGCAGTTCGAGTGCCTTGCTGGCGCCGATGAGCCGGCACAGCCGCTGGCTCTGCTGAGCGCCCTGGACTGCGCCGCGGCGCAGTCCGGAGGGACCGAGGGTGGCGCCGCGCCCGACCACCCGCAGGTCGCAGGCGAGGGCGAGGGCGAACCCGCCGCCGACGGCGTAGCCGTTGATCGCGGCGATGAACGGCTTCCAGATCGGCCAGGGCCGGGGGATAGGCGGTGGGCCGCCGCCCTCCGGGCCGAATGCGTTGACCTCGTGGTAGCCGTCGATGTAGCCGCCGGAGGAAAACGCCCTGTCGCCGGCCCCGCGGATGATCGCGACCCGAATGTCGTCGTCGGACTTGATCCGCTCGTAGGCCGCCCGCAGTCCATCGCGCATTTCGGCGTCAACGGCGTTGCGCTTGGCGGGGTTGTTCAGGGTGATCGTCGCGATGTGCTCGGCGACGTGGAGATCGATACGGCCCACGTTGGCTCCTCGATGTCGGGTGGTCAGAGGACGTCGGTCGGCACGGGCCCTGCGCGTTGCACGCGGCTCAGCAGCGGCCTGCCGAGGAGTTCCTCGGCCAGCGCGCCGGCGCGCAGCAGTTCCGCCAGGTTGATTCCGGTGCCCACTCGCATTCGGCTAAGCACGGCAACGAGGTCCTCGGTGGTCACATTGCCGCTTTCGCCCACGAAGCCCTGCTCGACGGCGGCGGGCTCACCGCCGATGCCGCCGAGGCTCGCGTCGACGGTGGCCGCACCGGCGTCGATGGCGGCGAGGGTGTTGGCGATTCCGCAACCCCGGTTGTCGTGGAGGTGCGCCACGTACTCGACATCGGGATAGGCGCGGACGGCTGCGGTGAACAGTTCGTGGACCGCGCGCGGGTCGGCCATGCCGGTGGTGTCGCCGAACATGATCGAGCGGATTCCGAGCGAATGGCCCCATTCGACCAGTGCGAGGACGTCGTCGCGCTCGACGTGTCCCTGGATGGGGCAGCCGTAGGCCGTAGCGATGCCCAGCAACGGTGCGATTCCGGCCTCGGCGAGGACCTCGACCATCTCGCTGACTGCTTGCTTGTGCGAAGCGTGGTCACGCCGGAGGTTGGCGAGGTTATGCGGCTCGCTGGCTGAGATGGGGAACCCGCAGCGGTCGATCGGCCGGCCCAGCCGGTGGGCGCTGGCGACTCGCTGAGCCCCCTTCACGTTGACGGTGAGAACCCGAACGGTGACCTCGTCGGGCACCGCGGCGAGTACTTGCTCCGCGTCGGAGAACTGCGGCACGACGTGCGAGGGGACGAACGAGGTCACGTCGATCTCGGGTACGCCGGCGGTGACGATCGCTTTCAGCATGCGGATCTTGTCGCGGGTCTGCAGCACGGTGGGCCAGCCCTGAATCCCGTCGCGGAGCCAGGCCTCGCAGACCGTGACGTTGCGCGCGTTCACAGCACGGCCACCGGGTTGACGGGACTGCCGACTCCGCCCACGAGCGGCAGCGGCGCGATCATCAGCAAGAACTCGGAACGCCCGGTGGCGACGAGGGCATCGAGGTCCACGAGCTCCATCAAGTGAATGCCACGGTTGCGTATGAGTTCGACGTGCAGGGGCGCGGCGTCTGCGGGATCGGGCGACGGACCCGCCTCAACGGCGATGTTGTCGGCGCCGACCAGGACGAACCCCTGTTCGTCGATCCATGGTGCGCACTCGGGGTCGAGCCCGGCCCAGCGCTGCTCGGTCGCTGCGCCACTGCGCCACCGCGCGAGCCAGCCTGTGCGGACCAGCAGGACGTCGCCCTCCTCAGGGCGGCAGCCGGTCGCCTCCACAGCCGCGGTCAACTCGGGAAGAGTGATGGCGTGGTCGTCGTGGTTCGCCGGGCCATCGGGGCCGGCGAGATCGACCACGATGCCGCGCGTGACGATCGGTCCCACCCCGTCGATGGCGCAGCGGCGCGCTCCGTGGCTGGTGACGTGGTCGGCCGAGTGGCCGTTCCACATGCGATGGTCCTGCCACACGTGCGCGAGTGCGTCGAGGTGGGTGTTGCCGTGGGTGGAAAGCACCACGCAGTCGTCGGCGAACCCGAAGCCCTTTTCTGCTAGCCCGGCGGCGTAGTCGCCGCCGTCTCGGATCATGAAGTGCTGCAGCGGTGCTCGGCGCCCGGCGATCGGTCCTTTGCCCGCGCGCAGGGGGACTGCTAGCGGGACTGCTCGTCCTTCGCGCACGGTGGCGAGTCCGCGCAGCGTCGCGGCCGGTCCGAGGCGGTTGAGAGCACCACGCTCGTCGTCTTCGCCCCAGCGGCCCCAGGCTTGCGGGCGCTGTTCCGTCAGGGTCATGTCGTCTCCTGCCACGCGGGCTTGCGCTTCTCCACGAAAGCGGCCATGCCCTCGCGTGCATCGCCCAGGCCGAGGTTGACCGTCAACGAGGCCTCGAGCATCCGCAGCCGAGCCTCGACATCGGTGTTCAGCGCCGCGTAGAACGTCGTCCGGCCCAGCGATACTGCCTGGGGTGCGGCTTTGGCGAGATCGGCCACCAGTTCGGCGACGGCCTTGTCCAGTGCGTCGTGCGGGACGACGTCACTCACCACTCCGAGCCGGTGCGCTTCTGTGGCGTCGATCCGGCGTCCGGTCAGCATCAACCGGAGCGCGTCCTTCGGCGGCATCGACTGCAGCAGCGGCACCGTGATCATGTAGGGCCACAAGCCGACGCCCACCTCAGGTACTCCGAACACCGCTCGCTCGCTCGCCACAACGAAGTCGCAGGCCGCCGCCAGCCCGAATCCGCCTGCCAGCGCGTAGCCCTGCACTCGGGCGATCGTCGGTTTGCCGAGTTCCCAGAGGCCGCGCAGCACGTTTGCGAGGCCTGCTCGGCCTCGGTGAGCGGCCAGCTCGTCGCCGTCCTCGCTCATCTGCCGCAAGTCGCCGCCCGCGCAAAAGGCTTTGTCGCCGGCGCCAGCGAAGACCACGGCCCGCACGGCGGGGTCCGCTTTCGCCTCGGCCAGCCCGGCGCGCAGCTCCGTGAAGACCTCGTTCGACAAGGCGTTGCGCTGCTGCGGGCGATCGATCGTCAGGTGGAGGGCCGTGCCCTCTCGGTGACGTGTAACGACGCTCTCGCTCATCTCGTCCTTCCCGGGCCGGGGCCGCTCTACCACCGGGCCGCACATCCGACACACTATTAACGACCCTGTTTACTCGCAAGTGTCGGCGTTGAAATAGCAGGTCAACATCCACTTGTTTTGATCTATGGAAGGGTTACGTGGGGTTGGCTATGGACAGATTCAACACCCTCGTTTACGTTTGGTTCCTGCTGCTAGCGTGCAGTCGGCAAGAAGGGATTGGTGATGAGCGACATCAGCCGACGACGTGCCGCCCGGGCGGCTGCAGACGACCCTGCGTACGCGCAGCGACTCACTGAAATCCGTGAGGCGGCGGTCCGCGTGTTCCGGGCGAAGGGGCTGCGGATGTCGTCGCTGAACGACATCGCCGAGGAGCTCGGGACGTCTCGCGCGTCGCTGTACTACTACGTTGGCAGCAAAGAGGAGCTGTTTCGCGACGTCGTCTCCGAGGCCGTCCGAGACAACATCCACGCCGCTGAAAAGGTCGTCTGCGAGCCGCTCCCAGCGAGTCGCAAGCTCGCCCGCATGGTCGAGTTGCTGATGGCCTCGTTCGAGCGGCACTACCCCTATCTGTATGTCTTCGTGCAGGAGGACTTCAGCAAGCTCGGCGAGGGCGCCGACCTCGCTCGCGAGCCGTGGGACGTCACGATCCGCGAGTGGAACCAGCGTTATTTCGACCTGGTCAAGCAGGTCGTTTCAGAGGGACTTGCCAGTGGTGACCTGCGGTCGTCACTGCCCGCGGGAGTCATCGCGAACTGCGTGATCGGGATGATGAATTCGTCGCACGTGTGGTTCCGGCCCAATGGCCTGATGGATGCCACCGAACTCGGCGAGGGCATGGCCCGCATGCTGCTGAGCGGGCTCGAGCCCGATTCCGGCAACTAAGGCAACGGCGAGCCTCCCACCGCACCCGGCTGCAACTGCGGCCTGATCTCCGAGGAACAAAGGTGTTCGAGCTCGATCTTTCCGACACGCAACGAGATCTCGTCGATGCCATCCGCTCCGTCTGCGCTGGCTTCGACGACGAGTACTGGTCACGACACGACCAAGACCACACGTTCCCCGACAGCTTCTTCGACGCGATGGTCAAGGTCGGGGTCGTGGGGATGATGGCCGAGCCCGAGCACGGGGGAGGTGGGGCGACGGTCGAGGACGCCGCGTTGGCGCTCCAGGAGATCTCCGCTAGCGGCGCCGGGATCAACGGCTGCTCGACGGTGCATCTTTCGATGTTCGGGTTCCACCCCGTCACCAAGTGGGGCAGTCCGCAGCTTCGTGAGAAGTACCTTCCGCGGATCGCCTCCGGTGAGATTCACGTGTCGTTCAGCGTCACCGAGCCGGACGCGGGCTCTGACACCACGCGCATCTCGACTCGTGCGGTTCCGGCCGAAGATGGATGGCTCCTTCGCGGGCGCAAGGTCTGGATGACAAAGGGTCTCCAGTCGTCCGCGGCTCTGGTCCTGGCCCGTACCAAGGCGGTCGAGGAGACCGCCCGCCCGGTCGACGGCCTGTCGCTGTTCGTGGCCGACCTCGATCCATCCTTCGTCGACATCAAACCCATCTCGAAGATGGGGCGCAACGCTGTCGCGAGTTGTGAGGTGGTCTTCGACGACCTGCCGATCCCCCGCGAGAACCTGGTCGGGGAGGAAGGTCGCGGCTTCTACAACCTGCTGGACGGTCTCAATCCGGAGCGGATCTTGGTCGCGGCTGAGGCGGTTGGCCTGGGAATTGCGGCGTTGCGTCGCGGAACCGACTACGCACGCGACCGAGTGGTGTTCGGCCGGCCGATCGGACAGAACCAGGCGATCGCACACCCGTTGGCAGACGCGTACATGCAGCTGCAGGCGGCTGCCAACATGGTGCGTGTCGCCGCCCGCCTCTACGACAGCGGCAAACCCTGCGGCACTGAGGCGAACACGGCGAAGTTCCTCGCCGCCCGCGCCGCCTGCTTCGCTGCCGACCGTGCGTTGCAGAACCACGGCGGAATGGGCTACGCGACCGAATACCACGTCGAGCGGTACTTCCGGGAGGCCCGGATGCTGCGAATCACGCCCGTCACCGAGGAACAAATCATGAACTACGTTGCTGAGCGTGCTCTGAAGCTCCCCAAGTCCTACTGAAATCGGGCTTGAATAATTCCGAGAGGAATAGTAATTCCCGGTCAACGATGACGCGGGACGCCATGTTGGCACAGCCGGAGGCATCGACCTCGATGGCCCGCTCATCGCAGTTGTTGCTCGGGGTGCGGTTGCGTCCGGAAGCGCTACTGCCCGCCAGATGCGCTTGATCTGCACGGAGGGTCGCAGGATGGGTTTCCCGCCACCTGCGGTTGGATGTTCTTCATGTGTGGTTCAAGCGGGGTGAACGAGATTCGTCGGCCAACAGAAGGGGGATTGCGGAATCCCGCAGCCCAAGCGGCGTCGCTACCGGTATAGAGTAGTCGCACAAGAAGGAGAAACGGCGCACTACCGCCAATGCCGCGAGACTGTGATGCGGATTGTTGTCGCGCCTGTAGAGATGGGTCGAGAGAATCTGCGCGAGATCAAGATTCTCCGGCAGTCTTCAACCAAGACTGATGCCGCTCGAGCTCAAACACCGGGTGGTGCACCTCCGATTACGAGTGGTCGGAACGGTCCAAGATAGCCTCGCTGACCGAGAAACAGGTCATCAATTGCGAGGAAATCGCGTGCTCTGAACTTGCCCGAATCGTCCTAATATTTCATCGCACGGACCCGTTTCTGCCGTGTGATCGTCTTATTGGAGGTTTGCCAAAGATGTCGAACTCTGAAGGTCGGCTTTTCATCGGGGGTGACTGGATCCCCTCCCAGGGAGATCAGTGGATCACCGCCTACAACCCGCACACGGAGGAGGAGTCGGGTCGCGTGGCCGCGGCGGTGCGGGCGGACGTCGATGCCGCGGTCGCAGCGGCACGCTCCGCGTTCGACCACGGCCCGTGGCCCCGGATGAGCGTGGCCGAGCGCGCGGCGATCATCCGCGCGGCAGCGGGATACCTGCGTGATGCCACCGAGGACATCGCCCGCGTCATCACCTCGGAAATGGGCTCGCCGATCGCCCAGTCGCTCGCCGTCCAGGTGCCGCGTGCCTTCCAGATCTGGGAGTACTTCGCCGGATTGGCGGAAAGCTACCCGTGGCAGCAACGGCGCCCCTCCTATGATGAGGTCAACGCCTCGCTTGAGCTCCTCATCGAACACGAACCGGTCGGCGTCGTTGCCTCGGTGGTGCCGTGGAACGGCCCGCAGATCGTTTCCGCCATGAAGCTCGCACCAGCGCTCGTGGCCGGTTGTACCGCCGTTCTCAAGCCCTCGGAGGAGGCATGCCTGAGCTTCGACTTCCTCGCCGAGGCGTTCCGCAAAGCGGGGTTGCCCGAAGGCGTGCTCAATATCGTGCCCGCCGATCGCGAGGTCAGCGAGTACCTTGTCGCCCATCCTGGCGTCGACAAGGTCTCGCTCACGGGCAGCACCACGGCAGGTAAGCGGGTCGCGGCGGTGTGCGCGGAGTCGGTCAAGCGCTGCACTCTCGAGCTCGGTGGCAAGGGCGCTGCACTCCTCCTCGAGGATGCCGTGCTGGACGAGGTCATGCCCGCGCTCACACCGCCGATGGCGTTCATCAATGGCCAGGCGTGCAACGCGCCATCGCGTCTACTGGTGCCTGCGAGCCGCGCCGACGAGGCGACGGAGACCATCGTCGCTACACTCCGCTCACTGCCGTTCGGTGACCCGAACGATCCGGACACCTTCATCGGGCCGCTGGCCTCGCGTCGACAGCGTGACCGCGTGGCGTCCTATTTGGACCTCGGCAAAGCGGAAGGCGCCAAGGCGGCAACCGGCGGCGGGCGCCCAGCGGATTACCCGGTCGGCTGGTACATCGAGCCCACGATCTTCGTCGGTGTCGAGAACAGCATGCGGATCGCACGGGAGGAGATCTTCGGTCCGGTCTACTGCGTCATCCCGTACACGGACGTTGACGATGCGGTGAGGATTGCCAACGACTCGACCTACGGGCTGGAGAACAGCGTGTGGACCGCAGATCCGGACCGCGGGGTTGAGGTCGCCCGCAGGCTGCTCAGCGGGACGGTTGGCGTCAATTCGCACAACATGGACATGGCGGGGCCCTTCGGCGGCTACCGGCAATCAGGTATCGGACGCGAGTGCGGCCAAGAGGGCATCGAGGACTACACCGAGCTCAAGTGCATCATGCCGCCCATCGGCGCTGGCAAACCCTGACAGATTTCCACAACAGAAAGGAGAGTGCCGGCATGGCCGGAAGGGTCGACGGCAAGATCGCCTTGATCACGGGGGCCGCCCGCGGACAGGGCCGCAGCCACGCCATCCGCCTCGCCGAGGAGGGCGCGGACATCATCGCCATTGACGCCTGCGTGAACTACCACAGCGTCGGTTACGCCATGGCGACCGAATCCGACCTCGCGCAGACGGTGAAGTCGGTCGAGGCGCTCGGCCGGCGGATCGTGTCGCGCGTGGCGGACGTTCGGGACCAAACAGGACTCTCCGCGGCGGTCGCCGCGGGGGCCGCCGAGTTGGGTGGCTTGGACATCGTTGTCGCGAACGCGGGTATCTGTTCGGTGCAGTCCTGGGACGAGGTCACGCCGGAGCTCTGGCAGGACACGATCGACGTCGGCCTCACCGGCGTCTGGAACACCGTCGTGGCCTCGGTGCCGGACCTGCTGGCTCGCGATACCGGATCAGTTGTCCTGATCAGCTCGACTGCGGGGATCAAGGGGCAGCCCTTCCTCACCCCGTACGTCGCCGCCAAGCACGGCGTCGTTGGAATCATGAAGTCGATGGCCAACGAGCTTGCTCAGAAGAGCATCCGCGTCAACACCGTCCATCCAACCGGGGTCAACACGGCGTTGCTAGAGGGCCTTGGCGAAATGAACGAACTGATCGGGCGAGACCCGTCCACCTCGGGAATCTTCGTCAACTCGCTACCCATCGAGTTCGTCGAGCCCCGCGACATCAGCAATGCGGTGTTGTACCTCGCCTCTGATGAGGCCCAGTACGTCACCGGCCTCGAGCTCACCGTCGACGCTGGTTGCACCAACCGTTGATCTGGTGGCCTCTCCAGAAACGCCGCCGGTACTGATCTGCGGGCAGCGCCTTGTGGGCGAACGCCTGAACGCAGCGACACACCCGGCAACGGGTCCTGGACAGGCCGCCAGTTGGTGACCGACGTCAGGATTTCGCGCGTCCGCGCGACACCTCCAGCCAGGCAGCATACACGGAAGGGTTTTTCGACAATGGCGTCGAACGGCACGACACACAAAGGTAATTCGTTATCGAGGATTGTGATCGCGAGCATCGCAGGCTCGACCATCGAGTGGTACGACTTCTTCATCTACGGGACCGCAGCGGCGTTGGTCTTCAACAAACTGTTCTTCCCGTCAGCGGATCCGCTGACCGGCACCCTGCTCGCTTTTGCCACGTTCGGTGTGGGTTTCGTCGCCCGGCCAGTCGGTGGCATGCTGTTCGGGCATTTCGGCGATCGCTTCGGGCGGAAGAAGGCACTGGTCGCTGGTCTGTTCCTGATGGGAGCCGCGACCACCTTGATCGGTCTGCTGCCGTCCTACACCGCGATCGGCACGGCGGCGCCAGTGATCCTCGTGGTTCTGCGTCTACTGCAGGGCATTGCTGTGGGCGGTCAGTTCGGTGGCGCCGTCCTCATCGGAACTGAGAACGCCGCCCGCGGCCGACGAGGGCTCTACGGAAGCTTTGCGCAACTCGGTGTGCCTCTCGGGCTCATCCTGTCCAGCGCAGTCTTCCTCATGGCGACGTCGGTGGCGAGTCCTGAGCAGTTCGTCGCTTGGGGCTGGCGAATTCCCTTCCTGCTGAGCTTCACCCTTGTCGGTATCGCCGTGTTCGTTCAGCTGAGGCTCGAGGAGACCGCGGCGATGCAGCGAGCTGCAGAAGGGCAAGCACCGGTCGTGGCGAGCTCGCCGGTGCTGGAGGTCCTCCGCCGGCACCCGAAGAACGTGTTGCTCGGCGCCGGAACACTGATCCTGCTGGCCGTTGGCTTCTACATTTTCGCGACCTATGTGTTGTCCTACGGGACGACCGTGCTCGGGATGAGCCGCAACTCTGTTCTGGCCGCCGTGATCGCCGGCGCCATCCTGCAGGCGATCGCCATTCCGCTGTTCGCGATCTTGTCCGACATGATCGGCCGCAAAAAGGTCTACCTGAGCGGGGTCGTAGGACTCGCCGCATGTTGCGTCCTGGAAGCTGGACCAGGCCAGCGGGTGAGAGTCCCGTCCGGGTAGGCACCGGAGCGCCCGGTAGCAGGCCCCAGTCTGTCGG